>NZ_JAMYSY010000058.1:0-33270 GCF_040322175.1 Mesorhizobium sp. M0185
GATCTCGTCTGCCGCCAGGACCTCGGTCTGCGGCTCCTTGTCGGGGCCGGCAATTCGGAAGCTGCCTCCGATCCATTGCAGGTCGATCGTTGCATCGGGCATGACGACGATTGGCGGTGCGCCCGCCGGGTCCATTCGATGCGCCCACACCGAAGCAAAGCTCCCGTGAAGCCGCGCCGACGCTGGACGTTGCTGAAATGAACCCGTTGCCTGCGCTGGGACGGGATCGCTCATCTCGCTCCTCTTCGGATTACCGGCGGTGAACCTACGACGCAGTGGCTGCGCCCGCCGTCGCTCGAGACAACAATCTGCACGACCGACAACGTCTGCCAATCGAGAACGGTTGCAAGAATCGGTTGTTTCTTCCGGCAGGAAGGAAGAGGGCAGGTGAACAATCATGTCAGATGCATCGCCTCGGCAGCGCCGTGTGAAGCCATAGGTCGATGGCCGTTTTGTTCAATCCGGCAGGCGAGATGCGTGCTTATCTTTCGCCGTCGTACATCACACGAGAGGTATGCATCATGAGCAACAACAACGATCAACGGATCGACTACGTCGAATTCAACGTGAAAGACATTCAGCGGTCACGCGACTTCTACGGAAAGGCCTTCGGCTGGACCTTCACTGACTACGGCCCGCAATATTGCGAGTTCAACGACGGGCGCTTGTCAGGTGGCTTCGCCGCTGGGCCAGCGAGGTCCGGAGGAGGCCCGCTCGTCATTCTCTATGCCGATGATTTGCCGGCAACGGTCAAGCGGGTCGAGGAAGCGGGAGGCACGATCGTCAGGCCGATTTATGGGTTCCCCGGCGGCCGGCGCTTTCATTTCGCGGATCCGGATGGTTACGAGCTAGCGGTTTACACCGAGGACGGCAGCAAGGAATGATCGCGTTCCTCCACCACCTTGGATTGGTTTTGCTCGGCGGCGTCTTTATCTGGGCGGGCGCCGAGCATTTCCTCAGGTTCCGGGCAGTTACAGCGTCCCTGGCCGAGCGGGGCTTTCCTGCTCCCAGGCCTCTTCTCGCGGCCGGATCGGTGCTGGAGATCGCAGGCGGCTTTTGCCTAGCAGCGGGCCTTGGTGGACCCTTTCCCGCCGCGACCTTGGCCGTATTCACCATTGCGGCGTCGTTCATGGCGCTCAACTTCTGGCGCTACAGCGGCGATGAACGCGAAGCGCTTCGTACCGGCTTCACCATCAATGTCGCCGTCTTGGGCGGGTTGATTGTCGCCGCGACCACTAGCCTGTGATCATCGTTTCGAGGCGGCGGGCCACTGGACCACGACAGAGCCATTCCACGACGCTGCGCTGCCTGGGCATTTCGTTGATGGCTTCCGCAAGGCCGATCTTCCAGCGTGACCTCCTAAACGGCCAGCATTGAACGCGGCGCTCTGTACAAAGCCTGCGTCAGGATCGCGACGATGAATCCCATCCCCTGCGATCCTCCTCTAAGGTACGGCGCCTTGGCTGTCATGGGTCGCCTTAGGCGCTCACGAATGCGCCTCTGAAACTCCGTGTTCTGATGTCGTTGCCTCCTCGGCACGGTTGGTGCGACCTATTCCTCAAAGCGACCCGTGGCGTCACGATCGCGCTCGTATCGTCTGGTGAGCGGAAACGGCGGCAACCAGGACTCGCGTCGGATGATCCAGCTTTCGTAGGTTGGCATCAGTTGGTCAGGCGCATCCAGGGACCCCAGGTTTACTTCGATTTCGTCTGCGGTGCGTCCGAAAACGGAGGAGCCGCAGCGGGGACAGAAAAACCGCCCGGCGTAGTCGCGTGTTTCGCCGTCGATCGTCACCGCATCCTCAGGAAAAATCGCGGAAGCGTGAAAAAGGGCGCCATGATGCTTGCGGCAGTCAAGACAGTGACAAAGGCCGACCCGGTATGGGCGCCCTGACGCGACAATTCGGACGTTGCCGCACAGGCAACCGCCGGTGAATCGGTCCATGCTGCGTCTCCTCCAAAATCAAGCGGCCGGAATGGTTACAACGACCGGCACTGTTGTTGCAATCGCCGCGCCGCGGGCGGGGACACGTCGTTCTTCCGTGGCGACGACATTGCAGCCGCCTCTCTATGCCTTGCGCGAGCTTGCCGCCGAAAATAGGCTTTGGTTTGTCATATGGAACGAAACGGCGCGTTCCATTGAGCCGCCAACTCGGCGGCCGAGGCGATCTTGACGCCGCAGTCGGCGAGTATGCGTGCGACGGTCGCTACCAGTTCGGCGTTGGACGAGGCTATGCTGCCGTCCGGAAGGAAAAGATTGTTTTCGAAGCCGACCCGGACATGGCCGCCAAGCAACGCGGCGGCGGTCACGCACGCCGCTTCGTTGCGGCCGAAGGCGCAGACGCTCCAATGGTCGAAGCGCGGCATGTTCGCCGCTAAGAACGGCAGGAGATCGGCAGGTACGGATGTCTGTCCCGGCGTGTAGCGGCCCAGCACGTAGAGAACCGGTATGCTTGCCCAGGGGATCAGTCCGCGCTGCTGCATGTCCGAAAGCCTGACGGCCTCCTCGGGCGAATAGAGGATGATCTGCGGCGCAACCCTCTCGGTGTGCAGCCAGGCCATGAAGCGCACAAAGGCGAGTTCCGATCCGGCATCAGGAACGATTTCGCGAAGCGCCAGCGAGACAGCTTGCGGCTTCACATCTTGTACGACGGCCATCTGTTGGGCCGGCGAATAGATACCGAGCGCTTCGGAGGTGATCTGAATTATCAAGCGGTCGCCGGCAGCACCGCGGATGGCGGCGATCGTCGGGCGGTAGGCGTCGGCGTTGAGCAGATGATTGCCGCTTCTGTCGCGGACATGGACGTGGATCATAGCCGCACCGGCATCGGCGCATTCCGCGGCCGTCCTCGCAAGTTCGGCTGGTGTCAGCGGAATCGCCGGATGGTCGGCCTTGCTGCGACGTCCCCCGTTCGGGGCGACGGCTATGGCGATGCGGTCGAGACCATGGGCCGGCTTCATGGGGACGTTCTGTGAGTGACAAGATTCATATGAATCAACCTTTGATCACACTGAAACAGACGTTGCAATCGCTGGTCTGGCGAGCTAGCAATATCCATGGACCAGGGAGAGCTTGCTGGACAGATCGTCACTGCCTTCGACGGCATGTCGGCGCAGCTTCGGTCCGCTGCGCGCTATGTCCTTGATAAGCCGTATGATGTCGCGCTGTTGTCTATGCGCGAGCAGGCCCGGCACGCAGGAGTGCAGCCGGCGACGATGACGCGGCTGGCCCAGCATCTCGGCCTTGATGGCTACGAGACCGTACGCGATATTTACGCCGCCGCGATCCGGGACGGCGAAATCGGTTTCGCCGGCAAGGCGGGCCTTCAGGTGGCCAGCCAAAAGCTCAAGGGCGACCACGCGCTGGCGGCCGATATTCTGGATTCGATTTCCAGCCAGCTTTCCCATCTCGCCGAAGGCAGGTCGATCGACCGTCTGGTCGAGACGGCCAGGGCGCTGAGTGCGGCAAGGCGCGTCTATTGCCTCGGCCTGCGCTCGAGCCACGCAGTCGCCTGGCATCTGCATTACATCCTGTCGCTGATCGGCGAGAAGTCGGTGTTGCTGCACGGCATCGGCGGAACCGATGGCGACGCTCTGGCCCATGCGACCAAGGACGACGTGCTGATCGCCGCCAGCGTCCTGCCCTACACGCGCTTCACCATCGAACTTGTCGAGTACGCTGCCGGCCGCGGCGTACCGGTCATTGCGATCACCGACAGCGGGGTAGCGCCCTTGGCGCTGCTTGCCGATCACCTAGTGGTCGTGCCGACGGGCAGCCCGTCCTTTTTCCATACTATGACGCCAGCTTTCATCGTTGCTGAGATCCTCGGTGCTCTTGTCGCAGGGCAGGCAGGCGAGGGCGCCGTTGAGTCGCTGCGACGTTTCGATGAGCAGGGCGCCGCTCTCAAGACCCATCTGAACCAACGTCCGCCGAAGAAAATGCCCATGAGGGACCGTCGATGACACACATTCTTCATCGAACCATCCACTCGACGCTGCCGGTCGCCATTCGCGGCCAAGGCATCGAACTGTTCGATGCCGAGGGCAAGTCCTATATCGACGCGTCGGGCGGCGCCGCCGTGTCCTGTCTCGGCCACGGCCATCCCGACGTGATCGCTGCACTGCACGCCCAGCTTGAACGCATCGCCTACGCCCACACCAGCTTCTTCACCACCGAGGTGGCGGAGCGCTTGGCGGATCGGCTGGTCGAGGACGCGCCGAAAGGCTTGGACCACGTCTATCTAGTCAGCAGCGGCTCGGAGGCGGTCGAGGCCGCGCTCAAGATGGCCAGGCAATATTTTGTCGAGAAGGGCGAGCCGCAACGGCGCCATCTCATCGCACGCCGGCAGAGCTATCACGGCAATACGCTCGGCGCTCTTGCCACCGGCGGCAACGAATGGCGGCGCGCCCAGTTCAGGCCGTTGCTGATCGAGACCCACCATATCGACCCCTGTTACGCCTATCGCTATCAAAAGCATGGCGAAAGCGACGAAGCCTATGCGGCGCGCGCCGCCCAGCAGCTCGAAGACAAGATCCTAGAACTCGGCCCGGACGAGGTCATCGCCTTTGTCGCCGAGCCGGTGGTGGGTGCCACGCTCGGCGCGGTGCCGCCGGTCGCGGACTACTTCAAGCACATTCGCGCGATTTGCGACCGCTACGGCGTGCTGCTCATTCTCGACGAGGTGATGTGCGGCATGGGCCGTACCGGCACGCTGCATGCGTGCGAGCAGGACGGCATCGCTCCCGACCTGCTGACCATCGCCAAGGGGCTCGGCGGTGGCTACCAGCCGATTGGCGCGGTGCTGCTCGGCCGGCATATCTTCGATGCCTTTGCCCAAGGCTCGGGCTTCTTCCAGCATGGGCATACCTATATGGGCCATCCAATGGCAGCGGCGGCCGGCCTTGCCGTGCAGGAGGTCATCCGGCGTGACGGTCTGCTCGACAACGTCAGCGCAATGGGCGCGCAGCTGGACGAACGCCTGCACCAACGCTTCGATAACCACCATCACGTCGGCGACATTCGCGGGCGGGGTCTATTTAGGGGAATCGAGCTGGTGGTTGATCGCGCCAGCAAGGAACCATTCGACCAGAGGCTTGAACTCAACGCCCGCATCAAGCGCGAAGCAATGGCCCGCGGCCTGATGATTTATCCGATGGCCGGGACGATTGATGGTGTGCGGGGCGTTCATGTGCTTGTGGCGCCGCCATTCATCATTTCCAAACAGGATATCGATCGGATCGTCGAACGGCTCGGTGAGGCGATCGACGCTGCGATCGCTTCAGCGGCCTGACCCGCACGACGCGGACCGCCTCAACCAGTTCCAACGCGTCATCGGCGACGGGCCGGGACACCCACCAGAGAGGTAGCAACCATGTACAGTTCAATGAAAACCCTGATCGGCGCGGCGGCCTGCATGCTGCTGGCGCTGCCATCCGTCGGAGCCGAGCAGCGCTTCGTCACGGTCGGCACCGGCGGGGTCACCGGCGTCTACTACGCCGTCGGCGGCGCCATTTGCCGACTGATGAACAAGGACCGGCAGAAAACCGGCATCCGATGCTCGACGGAGTCGACCGGCGGTTCGGTCTTCAACGTCAACTCCATCCAGACCGGCGACCTCGATTTCGGCTTGACCCAATCGGACGTCCAGTACCAGGCCCATGAGGGGACCGGAAATTTCGACGGCAAGCCGTTCAAGGATCTGCGGGCCGTGTTCTCCGTCCATCCCGAGCCGTTTACCGTGCTAGCGCGGCCGGACGCCGGCGTCACCAAATTCGAGGATTTCAAAGGCAAACGCTTCAACGTCGGCAATCCCGGGTCAGGCACCCGCTCGTCCATGGAGGAGTTGCTCAAGCAGATGGGCTGGACGCTCGGCGATTTCTCGCTTGCCGCGGAGCTGAAGGCGGACGAGCAGGGCAGCGCGCTGTGCGACAACAAGATCGACGGTTTCTTCTACGGCGTCGGTCATCCTTCCGCCGCGATCCAGGATCCGACCACGGCCTGTGGCGCCAAACTCATCCCGCTGACCGGTCCGGCAGTGGACGCGCTGTTGGCAGCTCATCCGTACTATTCAGTCGCCACCATCAAGGGCGGCATGTACGCCAACAATCCGGACGACGTGACGACATTCGGCGTCCGCGCGACAGTGGTGACGAATGCCAGCACGCCCGATGAGGTGGTCTACGAACTGGTGAAGTCGGTCTTCGAAAATTTCGACGACTTCAAGAAACTGCATCCGGCTTTCGCCAATCTCGATCCCAAGGAGATGGTCAAGACCGGTCTGTCGGCGCCAATGCATCCGGGCGCGGAGCGCTATTACAAGGAGAAGGGCTGGCTCTGAGGCCTTCAATGCGAGGCGCCACAGGCGCCTCGCATCGCAAAATAATTGTAGGGAACGATGACAGATCAAAGCCAGCGGGCGGCAGGGCCTGACCAACCCGTTATCGACATTGACAAGCTTAGCGAGATCGTCGCCGAGGCCGACACCGGTGGGCGCAAGCCGACCGGCCGCACCGCGAAGCTGATCCTCGGCGTATCGCTGGCATGGTCGCTGTTCCAGCTCTGGTATGCCTCGCCCCTTCCGTTCATGCTCAATTTTGGTGTCGTCAGCGACGGCATCGCCCGCTCCATCCATCTGGCCTTCGCCCTGTTTCTGGCGATGCTGACGTTTCCGGCCTTCAAGACCTCGTCGCGCAGCCGGGTGCCGCTGCCCGACTGGGTGCTAGGCATCGCCGGGGCGGCGTCCGCCCTCTATCTGTTGGTCTTTTACAGCGATATCGCCCATCGGCCGGGCCTTCCTACTACGGCTGACCTGATCGTCTCGATCGCCGGCGTCCTCATCCTGCTCGAGGCCGCCCGTCGCGCCGTCGGGCCTGCCATCACCGTCATCGCGGCGATCATGCTGATCTATATCTTCGCCGGGCCTCACCTACCTGGCCTGCTCGGCCACAAGGGCGCGACGTTATCGCGCGCAGCCTCGCAGATGTGGCTGACGTCGGAGGGGGTCTTCGGTGTTGCCCTCGGTGTGTCCACCAACGTCGTCTTCATGTTCGTTCTGTTCGGAACATTGCTGGAGCGCGCCGGCGCCGGCGGCTTTTTCATCCAGCTTGCCTTCTCGCTGCTCGGCAAATACCGCGGCGGTCCGGCCAAGGCCGGTGTCGTCGCTTCCGGCCTGACCGGCATGATTTCCGGGTCGTCGATCGCCAATGTCGTGACCACCGGAACCTTCACCATCCCGCTGATGCGTCGCGTCGGATATTCTGCGGTGAAGGCCGGCGCCATCGAATGCGCGGCCGGCGTCAATGGTCAGCTGATGCCTCCGGTGATGGGCGCCGCCGCGTTCCTGATCGCGGAATATGTCGGCATCTCCTATGCCGAGGTGGTCAAGCACGCCTTCTATCCGGCGCTGCTAACCTACGGCTCGTTGTTCTACATCGTCGATATCGAAGCGATGAAGACGGGGATGAAGGGCCTGCCGTCACGCAGCACGCACTCCGCATTTCAGGGTGCGCTGCGCGGGCTGATGGGCATATGCGGCTTCATCGTCCTCGCAGGGGTTGTCTATTACGGCATTGGCTGGACGAAGATCGTTTTCGGCGCGGCCGCGACCTGGATGATCACTGCCGCGCTGATCGCCGTTTACATCGGCCTTGTCGCCTACCGGGCGCGTTATCCCGACCTGCCGCTGGAGGATCTGGAGGGCGAGATCGTCAGGATTCCCCACTTCGGCGAGACGGCGCGCACCGGCCTGCATTTTCTGCTGCCTGTGATCCTGCTGATCTGGTGCCTGATGGTGGAGGAGTTGTCGCCCGGCCTGTCGGCATTCTGGGGCGCTGTCGCCCTTATGGCGCTGATCGTCACGCAGCGGCCGCTCACCGCCTTTTTCCGCAAGGACCGAGCGCTGGCGCAGCATTGGCTTCACGGTTTCGACGATCTGGTCGGTGGCCTGTCCGCCGCCGCACGCAACATGACGACGGTCGGCATTGCCACTGCGACGGCCGGCATCATCGTCGGAACGGTTCTGCTCACGGGCATCGGGCTGGTAATGACCGAGCTGGTCGAATTCATCTCGGGCGGCAGCTTCATCGTCATGCTTTTGTTCACGGCGGTGATCTGCATCATTCTCGGCATGGGCATGCCGACCACTGCAAGCTATGTCGTCGTCGCCACCTTGATGGCGCCGGTCATCGTCGATTTGGCGGCGCAGAACGATCTTGCCGTGCCGCTGGTCGCCGTCCACATGTTCGTTTTCTATTTCGGGCTGATGGCGGACGTGACGCCGCCAGTGGGCCTGGCGGCTTATGCTGCTGCGGCAATTTCCGGCGCCGATCCGGTGAAGACCGGCATTCAGGGCTTCAAGTACGAGATCCGTACCGGCCTGCTGCCGTTCATCTTCATCTTCAACACCGGACTGCTGATGATCGATCTCGAAGGTCCGTTCGATTTCGTCGCGATGGTGGTGACATCGACGCTGGCCATGGTCTCGTTTGTAGCAGCGACGCAGAATTGGATGCTCGTGCGCAACCGCTGGTACGAGACGATTGCGTTGCTTGTGGCCTGTTTCATCTTGTTCAGGCCAGGATTGTTGCTCGATCAGGTGAGTGAACCGTATCGGGCAGTACCCGCCACCGAACTCAGCCGTATCGTCGACGAGACGGCCGAGGGAGGCGCGGTTCGCTTGCGCCTGACGACACTGAACCTCAACGGCGATGAGATATCGAAGCTGGTTCGGCTGCAGCTCGGGCCTGCAAATTCATCGGCCGAACGCCTGAAGGCTGCGGGCCTGGACGTCAGTGCGCTTGGCGATAGCGTGACGGTCGGCGTCGTGCGACTGGGCAGCCAGGCGGCCAAATTCGGCCTGCAGCCCGGCGACGAAATCAACCAGGTGCTAGTCCCGGCGGAACGGACGTCGCGCTATTGGTTCGCCATTCCGGCTCTGCTGTTGCTCGGTCTCGTCGTCTGGGGCCAGAAGCGGCGAAGGCGGACGGTTGGTCTGTAAACGTCTTGTGAGCGGAAGCCTCTTGGCCAGCATGTCGGTAGCAAGAGAACCAAACGACGCCCCGGAGCCGGCTAACGCGGAAATGCGCATGCCGACGCGCGACCGCCCCTTCGAACCCGTCGACTACGGGCTTTACGCGCTGACGGTCATTGCCTGGAGCGCATCGTGGTTCGCGATCGAGCTTCAGGTCGGCAGCGGCGTGCCGAACGAGGTCAATCTGGTTTGGCGCTTCGCCATCGCCACGCTGCTGATGTTTGCCTGGGCAGGTTTTTCCGGCCGGCGTCTCCGCTTTTCGATCACCGATCATCTGCGCTTTGCAGTGCTCGGCATCCTCATCTTCTCGTCGAACTTCCTGTTTTTCTATTATGGCGCCGGCTATCTCGTCAGCGGCTTGCTCTCGGTCGTCTTCTCGCTCGCCTCGGTAATCAACATGCTGCTCGGTGCCTTGGTCATCGGCGAGCGCCCGGCGCCGCGCATTCTCGCCGGCGGCCTCATCGGTTTCGCCGGAATAGCGCTGATGTTCTTTCCCGAAATCGCCGCCAACGGGCTTTCCGGCGGCACGTTGGTGGGCCTTCTTCTGTGCCTCTGCGGCACGCTGAGCTTCTGCGCCGGCAATCTCGTCTCCGTCGCAAACCAGCGCCGCGGCCTGCCGCTCGTTTCAACGAGCGCCTGGGGCATGCTTTATGGCACTCTGTGGTCGACGTTCCTGGCCTTCCTGCTTGGTGAGCCGTTCGTGTTCGCGACGACGGCCTCTTATATCGGCTCGCTGGTCTTCCTCGCCGTCATATCGACCGTCGTGGCTTTCGCCGCCTACCTGACGCTGCTCGGACGCATTGGCGGCGCCCGCGCCGGCTATGCGACCGTCATATTTCCCGTCTTTGCGCTTTTGATCTCCACGGCGCTGGAAGGCTATGCCTGGACTGCGTACGCGATCATCGGGCTCGTCCTCGTCGCCGCCGGGAACGTCCTGGTCATTCGCGGAGGACGGCGCTGACGCATGGAATGCTTGCGCAATGCCGCCGCGTTCCGGTTGTGCGGGCCGCGGTTCTATCGAGCTTGACTCTCCGCATGCTCTGTCTAAGCTGCGGTCAATGGGTCAGACCAATGTACCAGGGTTGGCCCGGGAGGGAACTAAACGCGCATGCCGATCCAGGCCGTTGAACCACGCCGGCTTTACCGACAGGTCGCCGATCAGCTCAGGCAGCTGATCGATGCCGGCGAGTTTTCCGTCGGCGACCGCCTGCCAACCGAGCGGGATCTGGCCGATCAGCTCGGAATTTCCCGCCCGACAGTCCGTGAAGCGCTGATAGCGCTGGAGGTCGAAGGCCGCATACGCATCCGCGTCGGCTCGGGTATCTACGTCACCGATCCGCCGAGCGCCGCCGCCTCCGAACCCGAAGTCGAGGAAGGCCCGTTCGAGCTGTTGCGCGCGCGCGAATTCGTCGAAGGCGCGATCGCCGCCGAAGCGGCCCTCCATGTCCGGCCTGCAGATATCGAACGGCTCGACGACGTGCTGCGCCGGATGGAGGCCATGCGCCACCCCAACAAGATGACCATTGCGCTCGACCGGGAATTCCACACCGCTGTCGCCGGCATTCTCGAGAACGCGGTGCTGGTGCGCTTCATCGGCGAGCTTTTCGACCAGCGCATGAACCCGTACTTCGAACGCCTGTCGATCTATTTCGAGACCAGCGATTCCTGGCAGGTCGCGGCAAAGGAACATCGTGCCGTGCGCGATGCAATTGCCGCGCGCGACCCCGAGCGGGCCAAGGCCGCCATGCAGCAGCATCTGCGCCAGTCGCAAATCAGATTCTCACGCAATTTCGATGAGAGAGCCGCAGCCAAGGAGGTTGCGGAATAGCAGTTGGCCGGGGGGAGATCCGGCCGTCAAGTTCAACCAGGGAGGAATTAGATGCTGAGAAAATACGCAGTTCTGCTCGGTGCGATCGCCGCAATTGCCATACCCATGGCGTCGGCCTCGGCGGAAACGGTCCTGAAATGGGCACATGTCTACGAGACGACGGAGCCCTTCCACACCGAATCCGTGTGGGCTGCCGACGAGATCAAGAAGCGCACCCAGGGCCGCTACGCCATCGACGTCTATCCGGCCTCGCAGCTTGGCAAGGAAGCAGACATCAACCAGGGCCTGATGCTCGGCACCGTCGATATCATCATTTCCGGATCGAGCTTCGCGGCGCGCGAATATCCACCGATCGGCGTCACCTATTTCCCATACACTTTCCGCGATGCCGACCATCTGCTGAAATACACCAAGAGCGACGTCTACAAGGCCCTGACCAAGGGCTATGAGGACAAGACCGGCAATCATATCGTCGCCACCACCTATTACGGGACGCGGCAGACCACCTCGAACCGTCCGATCGCCAAATGCTCCGACATGCAGGGCCTGAAGATGCGCGTTCCCGACGTGCCCGCCTATCTGGCCATGCCGCGTGCCTGCGGCGCCAACACCGCGCCGATCGCCTTCGCTGAGGTCTACCTGGCCCTGCAGAACGGCACGGTCGAGGCCCAGGAGAACCCGCTGACCACCATCGAGGCGAAGAAATTCTACGAGGTGCAGAAGAACATCGTGCTGACTGGCCATATCGTCGATCATCTCAACACCATCATATCGGCGTCGCGCTGGGCCTCGCTTTCCGACGAGGACAAGAAGATCTTCACCGAGGTGATGCAGGAGGCCGCCGCCCGCGCCACGGCGAAGATCGTCGCCCGCGAAAAGGAACTGGTGCAGGTATTCAAGGACCGCGGCATCACCGTAACCGATGTCGACCGTGCCGACTTCGAGAAGAATGTGCTGGAGAAGGTCACCTTCGAGGAGTTCGGCTACAACAAGGCCGATTGGGAAGCGATCCGCGCCATCAAGTAGGGCATCGGGAAATCGGATGCTCAACCAAGAGAATAGGGCGGCAATCGGATTCGCCACTTGCCCATCCGTCCGGCTTCAAATTGCGCCGGACGGCCTTTCCAATCCTTGACGACCCACCAGCTTCGGGAGCCCGCGCCAATGGCCGAGGAACACCACACCGAGATCACCGTCGAAGAGATCGCGCACGCCTTCGAGGAGGTGCCGGTCGACGTCGACCTGTCGGACCACGGTATCGAGGATTGGGTCACGCTTGCCGTGTTCTGGGGCATGGTCGTCTGTGTCTTCCTGCAGTTCTTCACCCGCTATGCGCTGAACAACAGCTTTGCCTGGACCGAGGAGATCGCCATCAACGCGCTTGTCGTCGTTGTCTTTCTCGGTGCCGCCATGTGCGTGCGCCTTTCGCGCCATATCCATGTCGACGTGCTTTACCACTATCTGCCGGAGCGTGTCGGCCGCTGGCTGGCGCTCGCCGTCGATATTGTCCGCATCGCATTCTTCGCCTACGGAACATGGCTGATGTGGCGCTACGTCACGATCGTGGCGCATGAGCGCATGGTCACCGTCAACCTGCCGCGGCGCTGGTTCTTCTACGCCGTACTGGCCGGGTTCGTGCTGATGCTTCTGCGCTCGATCCAGGTCTTCATCGGCAATTACCGGCGCGGCTATTCGGTGCTCGAGCGTCCTGGTGCGTTCGAGACGGCGGGGGTCTGAGCGATGCTGCTTCTGGTCGGGGGCTTTCTTGTCCTGATGCTCATCGGCGTGCCGGTCGCCGTTTCGATGGCGGCCGCGTCGATCCTATACCTCGTCATCTACGGCGTCGCGCCCGATATCATCGCGGCCCAGCGCATGATCGCCGGGGTGGAGAGCTTTCCACTGCTCGCCGTGCCCTTCTTCATTCTGGCCGGCAACCTCATGAACATCGCCGGCGTCACCGGGCGCATCTATTCCTTTGCCCTTGCCCTGGTCGGCTGGATGAAGGGCGGCCTGGCGCAGGTCAACATCATCGGATCGGTGATCTTTTCCGGCATGTCGGGCACCGCGCTCGCCGACGCCGCCGGTATCGGCACCATCGAGATCAAGGCGATGAAGGACCACGGCTATCCCATCGACGCCGCGGTTGGCGTCACCGCCGCTTCCGCCACGCTCGGGCCGATCTTTCCGCCCTCGCTGCCCTTCGTCATCTACGGCATGATGGCCAATGTCTCGATCGGTGCCCTGTTCATGGCCGGCATCCTGCCCGGCGTGGTCATGACCGTGCTGATGATGATTACGGTTGCCATCTTTGCCTACAGTCGCGGCTGGGGTTCCGACACGCCTTTCGAGCTTCGGCGGCTGGCCGAAGCGGCGGGCGAGGTGCTGGTGGTGGCTGCCTTTCCGATTGGCTGTTACGTGCTTGTGCAGCTTGGCCTGTCGATCAACATCGCGGTCGGCATCGCGCTGCTGGTGCTGATCGCGGCGGACTGGTATTTCGATTTCTCCGCGGTCATGGCGCTGATGACGCCGGTCATCCTGATTGGCGGCATGACGATGGGCTGGTTCACGCCGACCGAGGCGGCGATGGCGGCCGTGATCTGGTCGCTTTTCCTCGGGCTGGTGCGCTACCGCACGATGACGCTGCGTTTGCTTGCCAAGGCCAGCTTCGACACGATCGAAACGACCGCCTCGGTGCTGTTCATCGTTACCGCCGCATCGATCTTCGCCTGGCTGCTCACCGTCAGCCAGGCAGCACAGCTGTTTTCGAACTTCATTTTCGCGCTCACCGAAAACAAGTGGGTCTTCCTGATCCTGGTCAACATCCTGATGCTGGTGGTCGGCTGCTTCCTCGATACGATCGCCGCGATCACCATTCTGGTGCCGATCCTGCTGCCGGTCGCCGCCGTCTACGGCATCAACCCGGTGCATTTCGGTCTGATCATGACGCTCAACCTGATGATTGGGCTTTTGCACCCGCCGCTCGGCATGGTGCTCTTTGTGCTGTCGCGCGTCGCCAAACTCTCGGTCGAACGCACCACCATGGCGATCCTGCCGTGGCTGGTGCCGCTTATCGTGGCGCTGCTTCTGATCACCTTCATACCCGCCATCACGCTTTGGCTGCCGACCGAGATGGGCTTGATCCGGTGAGCGGCCAGGTGATTGCCGCGACGCTGTTCGGCCCGCAGGACCTGCGCGTCGTGGAGCGTCCGCTTGAACCGCTGGCACCAGGTATGGTGCGGGTGCGCTTTGGGGCAGGGGGCATCTGCGGCTCCGACCTGCATTATTTCCGCCATGCCCGTACCGGCGACTTCGTCGTCACTTCGCCGCTTGTCCTCGGCCACGAAATCTCAGGCGAAATCGTCGAGATCAACGGCGCCGCGCCCGGTCTGGGCGTCGGCGACCACGTCGCGGTCAATCCGTCGCGCTGGTGCGGGCATTGCGCGCGATGCCTGGAAGGCCGCGCCAATCTCTGCGAAAACATCTATTTCATGGGTTCGGCATCGAAGACGCCGCATATGCAGGGCGGCTTCGCCAGCCTGTTCGACGCCACGCCCGCGCAATGTTTCAAGGTTCCATTTGATGTGGCCTACCAGGCGGCCGCACTTGCCGAGCCGCTGGCGGTCAGCCTGCACGCCATCGCGCGGGCGGGCGACATCAGGGGCCGCAACGTCATCCTGTTCGGTGCCGGCCCCATCGGTCTCTTGGCCATGCTCGCGGCCAGGCTTGCCGGCTGCGCTGAGCTTACGGTCGCCGATATCGCCGCCGCTCCGCTCGCCTTCGCCCGCCGGCTTGGCGCCGACAGGACGATCGACCTTTCCAGCGGCGACGCCGAGCTCCAGGCGCTTGCTGCCGGCGGTTCGCTTGATGTGGCGTTCGAGATTTCAGGCACTGCCGCCGGCCTTGCCGCGGCGATCGCCAGTGTCCGGCGCGGCGGCACGGTGGTCCAGGTCGGCAATCTTCCCGGTGGCCAGATCCCGCTGCCTGCCAATGCGGTGATGGCCAAGGAGATCGACCTCAAAGGCACCTTCCGCTTCGGCACGGAGTTCGGCCGGGCGGTCGATCTCATCGTTTCGGGGGAGGTGGATGTCCTCAAGCTGGTGACGGCGGAGCGCACGCTTTCCGCCGCCCCAGACGCGTTCCGTCTTGCCGCCGACCGTTCACAGAGTGTCAAGGTCGTGCTGACCGCCGACTGAATCGTGGTTTTGCCAGATCGTTAGTAGCCATAACTCATTGCGAACGGACGAAACTCAGAACGTGCTCGACGTATATGCTCCCACCCAGGTCTCCGGTTAAACTCGGGAGCAATACCCGGCAGCTTGCTGTCAAAATTGTTGGCAGCAAATCCGCTCGCGATTAAAGCCCCTTCGTCGCGAGATTTCGCTCAGTTCGGCCATTCCTCGTCCTGCCAACCGCGCGCTGCGTGGATCCCCCCCAAAATTGAAATGCTTTCCCGGCCGCCCTTGGCGGTCACGGCATAAGCGATGATGTAGGGCAGGCGACTCACAGGCTTTTCATAGGTGCCGGATACACGGCCGGGTCGCCCGGTTGCCATTTCCCCAAGCGCGGCCCCTGCGTCCAGAATCCGGTCTGCTACCAGGCGCGCAGCGCGCGGATTATCCTGCGAGATATAGGCGATCTGTTCCTTGATGTCGTCCAGCTCACCGCGAGACCACTGAACGGCTCGCGTCACACCTTGCGGCCCGTGCCGGCATCAATCGCAGCATAAATTTCTGCCATAGCCTTATCATGAGACACGATGCGCCCAGCTTCGACATCAGCAAGGCCGCGCTTGATACCTTCAATGATTTCAAGCTCGCGATCGACATACGCTGCGACGGCTTCACCTGCGAGGAACGACTTGCTACGCCGGGTGTCGGTTGCGATCCGGTCGAGCTTTTCCTTTACATCGGGACTGACGCGAATTGTCATAGTGGTGCTAGCGGCCATAGCGGTGTCCTGTGTTGATCTGTGTACACCTTAGCACAGAGCGCCGCGCTGGTCCATTATCCCTTGACCGCCGAGCCGACGATCGAATCCACGAAGAAGCGCTGCAGGAAGGCGAAGAGCATCAATGGCGGCAGCACGGCGAGCGTGGCGCCGGCCATGACAAGTCCTGTATTGAGGGCGCCTCTGTTGTAGCTGAGCAGGCGGCTGAGGCTAATGACGATCGGATAATCCTCTGCATTGCCCTGCAAAACTGTCAGCGGCCACAGATAGCTGTTCCAATGATAGACGAAGGCAAACAGCGCCAGTGCCGCGATCGCGGGCGCCAGACTGAATCGAGGATGCGCAAAGTCCCTGTTTTTTGCCAGGCAATCGGCGCTTCACTGTGCGGGTACAAATAGAATGTGCGACCGTGCTGGCTTCCCAGCATCAGAGCATACGCCTGTAACCTTCATAGCCCGATGCCGCGCTTCTTTCCCAGGTTCCAATCCACGCCCCCCGTATCCGAGCACACGACCCCGATGACTTGATTACCCAATCGCTTTTCGAGCGACGGCGACCAGGGCACGAGCTTGAATTCGAGCCCATTGTCGATCATCGCGAGCCGGCCTGAAGCCAGCGAGAAACGCCGCCGGTAAATCCCAGCCACATGATCGCCGTTGGCAGCCTTCGTGAATGAGAGGCCCGTCTCGGCGGCGAGGCGGGCACCGAGCGATTCCACCTCATGATCGTGTAGAGTATCGATCAGATTGCGCACAAGAATGACGCGCTGTCCCTCGCGCCTGGCCAGATCGCGGCTGACAAGGTGGTCGACCCGATCTTGCAGTGCCTGTCTTACGTCCCTGCCAAAGCCGCCGTCACCGAATTCGGCAGGCTCGCGTGCAACGAGTTGGCGATCGAGCCAAGTCGCGCCGGAAGCATGGACCTGCTGTTCGATTGAGAGGTCGGAGCGGACCGCGAGCGTGACCCGGCCACCGCCATTTGCACTCGCATCGCGGCACAACTCCACGACCGAGCCCGGGTCGGAGTCTCCGGCCGCATCAGGGTCATGGAAGCGAATGTGGTGCGTGCGTCCATCAATGCCATCGACGATGGCATAGGCCGCGCCGCGCCGTTCGTCATCAAGGCCGCGTTCGAGCAGTCGGCCGATCACGGGCGCATCAATCTTTTCGGCGGCCAGCACATAGTCGGCCGTCCCTTTTTCTAGCCCATGCACAGTGAGGCTGCGGTGCATGCGCTTGATGATGTCGCCGCGTTCACCGAGGGTGCGCAAAGTGGCCTCGGCCTCTTCGACCACCATCCACTGGCCGGGACGGATCTCGTTCGCGAGGCCCAGGCTTTCCAGTTGCCGCAGCCGGCCGACTTTTAGCCCCAGGAACTCGTCGGGCCGGCGATCAGGGTGTGGCGCGAGATCAATGATACCATGACGGTCGGCGTCACGAACAAGCTGGCGATCGAGCTGCGTCCAGCGCTCAGTGTCGACCTGGTGCTCGATGGCCTGGCGGATGTCGAGGTCCGTGCGGAGCCCAAGCGTCTGGGTGAGAATGTCGCTCGCCCGATCGCGCATGCCCTGGCGGATGTAGTCGCGCGAGATGACAAGGCTCTCGCCATCGTCGGCAACGCCGCGAACGAGGATGTGAACGTGCGGATGTTCGGTGTTCCAGTGATCGACGGCTATCCAGTCGAGCTTCGTGCCGAGGTCGCGCTCCATGTCGACCATCAGGTCACAAGCGAAGTTCTTGAGGTCGCCGAGCTCCATTGCATCCTCCGGCGAAACGATGAAACGGAAGTGATGCCGATCATCCTTGCAGCGGTCGCAGAAGGCGTCATGATCTGCATCTTTGGTGTCGGGACCGAACATCCTCGCCTTCTCACCGTCACGTGTAACACCTTCGCGGCGAAGATATTTGAGATGGGTGGCGAGTGGCGCAGACCCTCTGAACTGCCGTACCACACGGGTCTTGACGACGGCGCCGCGTGAGCTGTCAGAGATGAGGCGACTGGCGCGGATGCTCGCTGACCTGCCGCGGCCAAACGTTGAAGCTCGCGGGGAGGTGATCCGACCCTCGCGTGTAAGGTGCCCGCCGGCGCGCTGTGTGGCCGCAAGAGCCTGGAAGATGAAGGGTCGTGCGCGCTGGCCGGCGCGGGAGCGGATGCGACCGGGGCGGACGCGAAAGCTATCGTCACGCTTCATGCTAGACGGCCACGAGGTGCGGTTTCCATTGAAAGACTGAAAAATTGGGAATAGCGCACATCGCTGATTGTGCCAGCACATTGCGAAATGAGACGAAAATCGTAAGGAAAACAATCGGCCGAACCGAGCCGCACCTCGCGGCCCTTTATCCTGCCAATCTCTCTGTTCTCATCCACAGCCAACCCTTCCGCCGCAATTTCCGCGACGGAACAGGCCGGAATGCAATTGAGGAGGAACGTGGCGATCATCGCGATATGGCTAAAGAGGGTTGAGCGAATAGGCCGGAAACAGCGTGGTTCGATTGGAAATCGGTTTCACTCGGCCGTGGCTCGATCGCGGTCAGGTCCGCAACAGGATTGCCCATTGGCGACCCCATTGCGGACGAATGAATCGCCGCAAAGATCGTCTCGCCATAACCATTGCCATCCGATGCAGTGGCGTTCCGAATGTCATGGGGATGCGCAAAGATCGTTGCACGGAGCGAGCTGGCTCTGCCCCTTCCTTGCCGCGCGCGCCGCGGACTGAGAACTGCACCATCGAGCAGCGGCGCGAGTTTCCTGACGTAGTCGACCGTCTCGCGTGGCAGCGGACGGCCGGTTAAGAGATGTTCCGTGTACCGACCAGGACCGGCATTGTAAGCGGCAAGAAAGCCGCTGCGCCCGAAGCTGTCGAGCATTTCGCGAAGATATGCTGCACCTGCAAGAATGTTGTCACGCGGTTGATAGGGATCGTCACCGAGACGGTATTTGATGCGCAGTTCTTCCCACGTCGCCGGCATGATCTGCATCAAGCCCATTGCGCCCTTGCTTGAAAGCGCACGAACATCGCCGACGCTCTCAACATGCATGACGCCGCGCAGCAACCGCTCTGGAATGGCGAAGCGTTTTGACGCTTCTCGAATATGCCGCGACCACGGGCCAGCCGACAAGATCGTCGACTCGGAGTGCGCCGGCCGTTCACCATGAGAGGAAGCCGCTGCACCAGTTTCGGGCGCCACGAAGCCAAGCATGACACATGCGGCAAACGTCGTCATGCCTCTGTGGGCTGCATCCCGCAGACCGCAGAACCGATGCGCCGCCAGCCTGCGACGGTGTTCGCTTCCGTTAAGGGCAGGGGCTCGCCGATCGAACCGGCTTTGCCAAAACTGTGATGAAATCGGCGTCCGCAACCACAAGCAAGTGTCAGGCCCCCTCTGGGCTGCGTCGCGGGCGGTCGGGTCGAAGGGTTTGACCGGCGCGCAATGGATCAAAAGGGTTGCCGAGAAAGATTCGTCGAAGGGCTCCAGAAGCATCTGTTCAGCCTCGCCCGTCGCGCTTCGATGATCGGTTCCAGTGCAGGCTCCAGACGCTGTTCTCTGCATCGGACCGGAACAGCTTGGCGCGGATCGGCTGCGTAAAGGACGGGTCGTCAATTGAGACGGAGAGGTAACCCCCAGCCTTGTCTCCGGCGCGGTCCCAAGCCGCACCGACCGCCATCCCTTCGCAATAGATCAGATGGTCGGGCGCGTTTTCGGTTTTGGATTTCTCGGCAGGCAGAATGGCAATCTTCGCCTCGATTGTTAGCGTGGAGAGATTGCCGAAGAAGCCGTCATCATTGCGCGTGAAGGTTCCGATCTGGGTCATTGCAGTGCTCCTTTCATGGGTGTTAGTGCGCGCCGAGCCGAGCCGTCACGGCTCGCTAGCAAGGGGATCGTTGGTGATATCCAGCACCGGAGTGGTGCGCTCCGTGGTCCAGACGGGAACCGCACGGCCAACGATCGATGAGAGCGGGAGCGGGCCGAAATAGCGGCTGTCAAAACTGTCGGCTGCACCCGGGTTCATAAGGAAGACGTCGGCCTCGGCAATGTCGCGGCAGCCCTGCCAGATGGGCAGGGCTCGACCGCGCCTGTCACGCTCGCGCGCATGTCCATACGTCTTGCCGTTGACGATGATGGTTGTGCCTTGGCGACAGACGGTTGCGCCCCCGAGTGCCAAAATACGCTTCAGGAGCGGCACATTTTTCGGCAGATACCCGCGTCTTGCCATGAAGGCCGCCAATGGCTCGGGCGGCATGATGACGGCGATATTGGCAATACCGATTTTGTCGGCCGGCTGGACGCGATAGAGCCCGACGGGGATGCTCGCCGATGCATTCCAGATGGACAGCGGCGGATGGCTAATCCATGCCGGCGCCGCGGCGAGCACTACGCCGCCAACCATCGTGGCGATGATCTTTGTGCGCTTGCTCATGACCCGATCCCGGGGCGCAGCAGGCAAGTTTTACGACGCTTGGCCGTGTATGGACTCGGCTGCTCGCGTGCGGCTATCCGGCTGTGGACGTGCCGCCGTTTACGCGGCGACATGAAGGTCAGGGTTTGCTGCTGTTTCGCCGCTACCAGGCGGCGCGGTTGCAATCTCCTGGCTTGCGCGTGGATGGTTTGCGACGCAGCCCAGACCAGGATGGCAGCGTCCCAAATCGTTGCCATGCCGTGCACACCTGCCGCCTCAACGCAGGTCGATTCTTCGCGCGCATGAGAGTGGATCGGTGTCAGGTGGCGGGATTTCACCAACAAGACGAGCTGCCACGCCACGACGTCCCGCGTGCCGGGTGGAGGGAAGCCGGATGAGGGGACATGAGGCAGCGCAAATTGCTGCTGAACGGTCTCGCGATACTGCATTTTCGGTGCGCCACAGATCAGGAGCTGCGGTCGCGCCTGCCGACATAGGCGGGCGCGCGGGCTGCATGGGGTTTTGCCGGCGGAACATAGGTCGCGTTGGCATCGCTGGTGGAGGTGCGTGCGCCCAGCTCTATCCAGGCGTGCAGGTCGTTGATGTCGTAGAGAACGCGCCCGCCGACCTTTCGGTATTTTGGGCCGGTGCCGTAGGTCCGGTGCTTTTCGAGTGTGCGGCCGCAGAGCCCGACGATGGGTGCTGCCTCCTTCGTGCGCAAATACTTTTGGGGCGCGTCCGCGGGACCCTTCGACATCGCTCGATCTCCATTCGGTTCTGCTGTCGTCCTGGCCTGCCGGGACGCGCGAAGTGGACCATGATCGAAATGAGGAAAGGCGAGGGAGGGCAAAGATTGGGGGGCGCGTTTTTGCTACCCCGAAGAAGGACTTCGGCGGCCGGACTTTTCGCTGCGGTTGTGGGGGTAGAAGAGAAGATCGCGATAGCCGCCGGCGACTAAAAAAGCTGCACGGCGTAAGATAGCTCGGACCTTGTGGCGGAGGTGATGATCACGCCAATCTCGCGGCACAATCGGCTCTTGCGAAAACAGCACCTCCGCGAGCTGACGATAGGTTGCACCCGTGCGGTGACCATCATGTGCGCGTAAATTGAGGATATGCCTGGTCTTGGTCTGTTGCGGCAGCGCGCCGTAAGATGGACTGGCTGCCCGGCCGTTCAGTGCGCGCCAGAACCGGCGCGCTGCATCGAGCCGCGTCTCGAATGCAGCATCGAGCGGCAGAAGGATAGCGTTGAATTCACCTGCGCGGTCATCAGCGACGAGATGACTTTTCCCAATTAAGGTAGACCAAATAATGTGAAGGCCTTCGTCCTGCGGCCAAACGCTGGCTCCGGCAAGGCTGGAAGGTCGAACTGTTTGATGGGATGCAGATACCCGCATGACCCGGAGCACGCGCGGCGAGGCCTGTTCCGTCCAGATGATATTGTCAGCTTTCGGAAGTCCGGCACCGGCAGTTTTGAAATCGCGCGCCCCAACGGGCGGCGAGATCGGGCTGACCGGCAGGTTCTCCAGAACCAGCGAGTTGCGATGCAAGCTGGCTGCACTCTGCCACGAATTCGTCATTCCGGATCAGATACTCGGCAGCGAACTCCGTAGCCTGGTAGCTGCACATGTGTGCATACGCCGCCGGATCGGTCCAATCGCCTTGCACTGTTCCTGTCCTCTCCGCGTACCCGGATGTGAGGCGTCGGCATCAACATTCCCGGCGGATAAGGAAGTTGAATAGTTGGAGAGTCGGCAAACCATTATGCTGACTCAGCAAAGTGGAGCGCCGGCCCGCGTCAGTGCGGAGCGCCGCCAGCGAGAAGATATCGGTAGCCGCTGGTCGTCATCCATCGCGCGCGGGCAAGATGGGTCTCCCAGGACCGGAACGCTCGTTCCGGCTCCTGCTCCGGGTCTATATGCAAGACGATCCTGGCCACCTCTCGCCAATCGGCATCTTCCGCTGCCGCGTCAAGGAGGCGAATGTAGGTGAGCAGACGCTCCTCGTCATAGCCGGTCAGGACCGGGGCATCCGGCGCAATGTCGGCGACATCAGGATCGAGCAGCGGTTTAAGCATGGTATTTGACCGTTCATATTTCGATCGCGATCTCGAAGGAGCCGTCCTTTAGATCGAGCACCAATCATAGCGAATAGGAACGATCATTCCTAGAACGATAGTTCCCTTTCTGGTCCCTAATCCGTCATGAATCTCAAGGAGATCATGGCGGCCAACATGCGTCGTCTGCGCCATGACCAGAACGTGACGCAGGAGGAACTGGCCGCCCGCTCTGGACTGAGCATGCGTTACGTCGGATCGATCGAGCGCGCTCGGGTCTCGGCCAGCATCAGTGTTCTTGGGAGGATCGCAACTGCGCTGAATGTGGACCCATGCGAGTTGATCAGAAAATCGGCACCGTGAGTTGACGCGGGAAACACCGCGAATTTTCGATGATCGGCGAGGCAACATGCAGGAATGAAGTCTCCAGTCGCGAACACGACAGGTAGTCGCCCCAAGTCCGACGGAGCTGGTTGCGCAGCGACTGCGCTCATCTTGTCGTGAAAAGGAGGACGGCCCCGCCCTGTTCGTCCGGGCGGAGCCTTGGTCGGGGCCTTACTCCGCGTTGCGGCGGCCGTTGGGGCGCGACCAGATGAGGCTGTAGCCTTCGCCTTCTTCATCGTTGAAGAGGTTGGCGTAGATCGGAGCAGCGAAGCTCGGATCGTCCAGCTTCACGCCGAGATAGTCGCGGCCGTCATTGGAGCGCTTGGACCATGCGGCGCCGATCTCGACCCGCCCGACGAAGACACGGTGGCTGGGGGCGCTGTCGCCAGAGCGGTTGGTCTCGGGCACGACCCGGACGTTCTTGGTCTGGAGCGAGAGAGTGACGATTTCGCCGGTGAACTCGTTGTTGCCGGTCCTCTTGAAGGTTCCGATTATCGCCATGAGTTTTCTCCTTGAACTCTGTTTCGAGCCCGCACCATTGCGGCCTCGATGGCGATCGGCGGGCCGGAGGCGATCGACGCCGCATCGCTTGCGACCGCAGCGCCAGCGGAGGATGGCAGCCAAGCGACTTTGTTGTTTGGCGAGGAATGACGGCGCAGCCGGCAGGGGAAGAAAGTCGATCGGCGCCATTGCGGCTTAGGCGATCGAGGCGCAGCCGACCTTCGGCCAGATCAGCCCATTAAAGAGGCCGTTTGGAGCGGCCCACCAGATAGAGACATCAACGGAGAACCTGGCGATACCGTCGCTGGCGAAATCCCGGCTACGACGATCACCGGCGTCGATGCTCCTCTGTACAGGCATCGCGAAGTCGCAAGCTGTTGTCGGCACCGCGCTTAAGACACGCACGTGATGGTCAAAGTCACGGCTGACGTGCATCACCGGATATCCGCTATCTTTGGAACGAGACGGCACGCCGTGGTGGATTCGAACTGTGCGTCGCGCGATGCCGTGTCAGCGACAACGCTAACAATGTGACGGCCGGTCAGAAAAAAGCATCCTGCCCACGCCGGTTGTTCTGTGAGTTCGCCCAGATCCAGCCCTGTTCGGTTGAACGGGCGTCGTTATTCGCAGCTGTGATGCCAGCTGCGACGCAGCTGAAACGTTGACGGCAAGCGTGACGGCGTCGCGCGCCTTTGCTAGAGCGCGCGGACTTGAGTATCGCAAAAGACGGGCGGCGCCGGGAGCCGGAGATACGGCATCCCGGGCCAAGCACTCCAGCGAGCTGCAAATACAGTATGCGCTGCCCGACCGCGGCCGTATCGTACAATCGAAAAAAGGTAGGGGCGGGCAGCGCTTACGCGCCGCCTCCCTTGGGGCGGAAGTCGAGGACTGGGATGCCGAGCTTCTTTGCCTTGTCTGCAAGATTGTCCTGAATTCCGGTCCCGGGAAAGACGATGACGCCTATTGGCAGCACCTCCAGCATTGCGTCATTGCGCTTGAACGGGGCGGCTTTGGCATGCTTTGTCCAATCAGGGGCAAAGCCGATTTGGGGTACCTTGCGGTGGTCTGCCCAACAGGAGGCGATCTTTTCGCCACCCTTCGGCGATTTCCCATGCATCAAGACCATGTCGGGATGCCTGGCGTGGACCTGGTCGAGCTTGGCCCAGATCAGCTGGTGGTCATTGAAGTCGAGCCCAGCGGTGAAGGCGATTTTCGGGCCAGGTGGCAGAAGGACTTCCTGCGAGGCGCGTTTCTTGGCGCTGAGAAAGTCGCGGCTGTCGATCAGCGCAGAGGTCATGTTGCGGTGGTTGACCATCGATCCGCTGCGCGGTCGCCAACTCGATCCGGTGTGGCGCTCGTAGTGATCCGCGGCCTGATCACGCATCAGTTCGAAGGCGCTTTGGCGTTCGATCAGCGTCTGCCCTTCGGCCGTCAGGCGTTCCAGCTCGACGGATTTCACTTCGCTGCCGTCCTGCTCACGCTGGCTGCGGCGTTGCGCCTGCTCGTTGTGGTCGAGTTCGCGCTCGATCCGATCTGCGGCGCGGTGAAAGATGTTGACGGTCGACCACAGAAGATCGTCGAGATCGGGCTCGAGGCGAGTGTCTTGCAGTGCCACGATGAGGGCGTCGAAGATGTCGGCGATCGCGCCGGCGACGCAGTGGCCCTCTGGAAGCGGTCGAGGATCAGGCTCATCCGCGAAGGGTCGGTAGCCATAGAGCTGGAGTTCGGTGAGGACGTGGTCGATGGGTGAAGACGAGTGCTGTGGTTCGTAGTCGTCATGCTCGCTCATTGGATGCTCCGCCGGTTGGACCGCGACCCTCGCGGCCTTCATGGCGACGGAAGCCGGCGGACGGGACGGACCTGCACCCGCAGCGAAGCGAAGGGCCGGAGTGTCAGCGGAGGAGGGTGAAGGCCGGCTATTTTGCTTCGCGATGGAAAGCGCTCCCTTGGGGAGCGCGCCGGAAAATAGTCGGCCGAAGACATTGCGGGTCCGGGTCGTTTGCTGGCCGATCGCCCTCTCGAAGGCCCGCAGGCGCGGTTCTCTCCGACTTCAGGAGCATCCAAGCGATGCAAGCGACAGCGGACAGATTGTTTCGTTCCGAGTTATCCCGCCACTGCCATGAAACGGGTGATGTCCTGCGGGGCGAGCTGAACACGGACTGCTGCTCGAACGGCATCCACGCCTAGCGTACAGAGATCTTCGTTGAGGTCCCCAAGTGCCGGCGAGAGCACGACCGGCTCGATCCCGGCAGCATTCGCTCTTTCGATCAAGGTGTCACGCGCGCCGTTACCGGCTGGATCGGCGTCGCGCACGATGTAGAGCCGTCTCAGCGTGAGGGGGAACAGCATGGCAGCAAGATGGGCGGCCGAAAGTGCCGCTGCCATAGCCATATCGGGCAGGATGCACCGAAGCGACAAGACGGTCTCGATGCCTTCGCCGCCCGCCATGACGTCGCCCGGCAGGCCAAAGCGAACCGCGTGACCGAGAAGATCGCCCATCGCGCGCCTCGGCGTACCGACCGATGCCTTGCCCCTGCCGGAAGGATCAAGCCAGGTGCGATGTGCGCCAGTCAAATGGCCGTCGAGATCGGTGACGGAAGCGATCATCGCCGGCCAGGTCTCAGTCGGCGCGTGTTCGTCGGGCCGGTAGTAGCAGCGCGGGTGAAAACGCAGGCTTCCGGTCCCGTGCAAAGCGGTAATACTGCGGTTGCGCAGATACGCCTCTACGACCGTACCCGCAATCGGCTGCGACATCGCAAACAGCCGACGCGCTGCCTCCGATGATCCGGATGGCGTGTCTACCGATTTCGGCCGGGGAGAAATCTGCTCTGGTTCGGGATGCGGCAAGCCGAGAAATGTCATTGCTTCATTCGCAACGTCCTTGAAGTTGCTGAAGCCGCGGCTTTCGCGGATGACGTCTAGAAGGTCGCCATGCTCGCCAGTCGCCGCATCGGCCCACTTGCCGGCTGCTCCTTTTCCGTTCGCTGACCCGACGAGACGCACGAACATTGAGCGGCCCGGCGTGTTTTGCACATCGCCGACAAGCCAGTAGCGGCCCTCGCGATGCCCGTTCGAAAGATAGTAGCGACAAACCGCCTCAGCCTGCTGGCCGAGGCGGTGCGCCAGTTCTGACGCATCGTGGCGGGCCATCACGCACCCTCCCGCGTGTCGATGCGCTGGACTGGATAGCCCTTCAGCAACTTGCCCAGAATTGCGGGTCCAGATGCGTCGGCGGGCACGAACATGCGCAGCTTCCAGGAGATGATCTCTCGGAAGAGGCCGTAAGCCGAAAGACGGTCGCGCATTGTGTCGTTGAAGCCCGTCAGCTCGATTCGGCTAACGCCCATGAGGCGGCTGCGCCGAAGCTGCAGACCATCAGCGAGGTCGAGGATCGTTCGACCGCCCAGTAGCGCAACGAAAGCATCACTGGCTGTGATCGAAGGCGAGCTTGTTGCCAGTGCGCCCGCGATCCATGCTGGCGGGACCTGACGACCGATGATGCGCTCGCCATCGTCAGTCTGGAGCCGGTACACACGTGAGAATTCCCTAGGCAGACGCTTCCAGATCGGCAGCAGCATGCCGGCAACGACATGGATAGTGCTGTCCGTGAACTCGGGCACGTCAGCCGTCTCGGCACTCCAGGCGTCAGCGAACGCAGCCTGCTCAGCCTCAACCCAGTGGCTCTCCGCCATCATCTTCAATGAGGCCTGATGGTGCTCCATCGGCCGGATCAGCCGGACGCGCCATTCGATCTCGCCGTTGTCGAGCATGAGTGCGGGCGCTGGCACCTGTACGGCGGCGCGGCCGGATCGGTTGTTGACCAGGAGCTTCGCGCGGGGATCGTGAAGCTGGGCAAGGGCATCGGCAAGTGAAACGGGTCGATTGCGCTTGCGCTGGGCGATGGTCAGCAGTCGCGTTTCCGCACCGGTGGCCGCATGGACATGGATGACGCGTCGCTCGGTGACGACGAAGCTCTCGGCACGCAGTGTTTCCAAGCCGATGTCGTAGGCACCGGAGGCAATGGCGCCCTCGATTTTCGCATTTAGCAATTGTTCGAAGGCTGTAAACAGGACGGTTTGAAGTGCGATGGTAAGCGCCAGCAGCCGATTGAGGAAGGTCGTGATCGGTGGCAGCTCGTCCTTGATGCCGGTGGACTCCGTCAGTGTGAGGCCGGTCGCTTCCTCGAACATCTGGAGTGAGCAGCCGTCCACCTTGCCGCGAACCAGCAGCAGGTAAAGCTGCCGCAGCGCGTCGCGGGCATAGTGCGACTCCAGATTGTCCTCAGGGCGAAATAGGCCCTGACCGCCGGTCTGGCGCTGGCCGCGCGTAATGGCGCCCAATGTGTCGAGCCGCCGGGCTATCGTCGAGAGAAAGCGCTTCTCAGCCTTCACATCGGTCGCAACCGGCCGGAACAGCGGCGGCTGCGCCTGGTTCGTGCGGTTGGTGCGCCCCAAGCCCTGGATGGCGGCATCGGCCCTCCAGCCCGGCTCAAGCAGATAGTGAACTCGAAGGCGGCGGTTCTTCGCAGTGAGATCAGCGTGATAGCTGCGGCCAGTGCCACCGGCGTCGGAAAACACCAATATGCGCTTACAGTCATCCATGAATGCCTGTGCCTCGGCGAAATTGGCCGATCCGGCGCGGTTTTCGACGACAAGGCGATCGATGCCTCGAGTGCTGGTCTTGCGAACGACGCGGCGCGACCGGCCTGTCACTTCCGCTACGAGGTCGGTGCCGAAGCGCTGTACGATCTGATCGAGTGCCCCCGGGACGGGGGCCAGTGAAGCGAGTTGCTCGATGAGGCGATCGCGGCGGGCGACCGCTTCGCGGCTCTCGACGGGCTGGCCGTCGCGATAGACCGGACGTGACGACAAATTGCCTTCGCTGTCGGTGAACGGCTCGTAGAGTTGCACGGGGAAGGAATGCTGCAGATACGAGAGGACATATTCGCGCGGCGTGATGTCGACGCGAACGTCGTTCCATTCCTCGGTTGGAATTTCCGCGAGGCGCCGTTCCATCAGTGCCTCGCCGGTCGAGACGATCTGGATGACGGCGGCATGGCCTTGATGGAGATCGCGCTCGATCGAGCGTATCAGGGTCGGCGTCTTCATGCCGGTGAGCAAATGCCCGAAGAAGCGCTGTTTCGTGCTCTCGAAAGCCGAACGTGCAGCCGACTTTGCCTGACGGTTCAGTGTCCCGGTCTCGCCTGTGACGTTGGCGGCCCGCATTGCGGCGTCGAGATTGTTATGAATGACGCTAAACGCTCCGGCATAGGCGTCGTAGATGCGGGTCTGCTCGGAGGTAAGCTGGTGCTCGACCAGCTCGTATTCGACACCATCGTACGAGAGCGATCGGGCCGTGTAGAGACCGAGTGCGCGAAGGTCTCGGGCCAGCACTTCCATGGCGGCAACGCCGCCGGCCTCGATCGTCTCGACAAATTCGGCCCTGGTCGCGAAGGGCAAATCCTCACCACCCCACAGGCCCAAACGCTGCGCGTAGGCGAGGTTGTGGACGGTGGTTGCGCCCGTCGCCGAGACATAGACGACGCGGGCGTTCGGCAGGGCGTTTTGGAGGCGGAGCCCGGCGCGTCCCTGCTGTGAGGCGGCGACGTCGCCGCGTTCTCCCTTGCCGCCTGCGGCGTTCTGCATGGCGTGGCTCTCGTCGAAAATGATCACTCCGTCGAATTCGGTGCCCAACCATTCGACGATCTGCCGCACGCGCGAGACCTTCTCACCGCGTTCGTCGGAGCGCAGCGTGGCGTAGGTGGTGAATAGGACCCCTTGATCGAGGCGGATGGCCTTGCCCTGCGGGAACCGCGACAGCGGCGTGACCAGCAGGCGCTCCATGCCGAGAGCAGACCAGTCGCGCTGGGCGTCTTCGATCAGCTTGTCGGATTTGGAGATCCACACCGCCTTGCGGCGGCCCTGCATCCAACTATCCAGGATGATGCCGGCCGA
This sequence comes from Mesorhizobium sp. M0185, assembly GCF_040322175.1. Lineage (NCBI taxonomy): Bacteria > Pseudomonadati > Pseudomonadota > Alphaproteobacteria > Hyphomicrobiales > Phyllobacteriaceae > Mesorhizobium > Mesorhizobium sp. M0185. Next base: position 29,096 of record NZ_JAMYSY010000058.1, read on the forward strand.
CTGGCGGCCCTTGCCGGCGCCCGTCCCGTCGCCGAGCATGAAGCCCCGGCGGAATCGCACGGCGTGCGCGGCATCGTCGCGCGCGGCAGAGACAAGATCGAAGGTCTCGTCCACCATCCAGGAACCGGCGAGGAACTCCGAATGGGCCTCGCCGGCATAGATGACTGTTTCTAGCTGCGCGTCGGACAAGAGGCCGTCGCTGACAACCTTGGCAGGAAGAATCGGCCGGTAGCTCGGCTTCGGCGGAGCAACGGATGCCATCGCCGCCGATTGAACCAGCTTGGTCGGATGCGGATGGGCGCCCGGAATGCGGATCGCCTGCAACCCGTACTCCTCATAGATGCCATCGGTGATGTGCCTACTTTCGGCAGGCCTCCAGTCCAAAGTCTCGTAAGCAAGCTCGGCGCCTTCCGGCTCGGCGAGGCTGCGCACCGGAGAGGAAGCCGCGGATCTGGCGAGATCACCGCGCACGGTGCGGGCTGTGGGCCCCAGTGCCTTGACGGCGGGCGCAAAAGTCGAAGCGCTGACCGGCAGCCGTGCGGGAACGTGCTCGCCAATCCTGGCGATCAGTGTGGCGACATCGGGCGCCGTGCCGGCTGATGCTGGAAAGCTGCCTGGATTGTCGGCCGGCAGTTTGTCGATGACGGTTAGCCACGGGTCTCGACGGTGGTGCCATGCCTGGCGTAGACGGCGCCGTCGATCGCGGCGGTGAACACCACGCGACCGCGCTCCTGGAGCCTGACGAAGGACTCGCGCCAGATGGGCAGCTCTGGGGAAAAATTTGCGCCAGTGATTGCGACAAGCCGCCCGCCCTCGGCGAGCCGGGCCAGCGCAGAGGCGACGTGACGATAGGCAGCGTCGGACACGCGACCCGAGACATTGGCCAGAACCGAGAACGGCGGGTTCATCAGCACGACGCTCGGCACAATGCCGGGATTGAGATAATCATCGATCTGCGCTGCGTTGAAGCGAGTGACGGGGATAGCCGGAAAGAGCAATGAGAGAAGCCCGGCGCGGGCCTCGGCCAGTTCGTTGAGCAGCAACGTGCTGCCGCTGATCTCGGCCAAAATAGCAAGTAACCCGGTGCCGGCGGAGGGCTCAAGCACGCGGTCGGCAGGGGTGATTGCCGCGGCAGTCACGGCCGCCAGACCGAGCGGAATGGGGGTGCTGAACTGCTGAAGCGCTTCGGTCTCTTCGGAGCGGCGCGTGTGAGTTGGGAACAGGCCGGCAATCTTGTCCAGCATCGGAAGTGCAGCGGCCGCAGAACCGGCTTTGCGGAAAAGCGACTTTCCGTATTTGCGCAGGAACAGCACCGTCGCGACTTCGCAAGCGTCATAGGCTGATTTCCAGTCCCATGCGCCGGACGCATCGGAGGCACCGAAGGCAGCTTCCATGGCCGAGCGAAGGCTCGAGGCGTCGACGCGCTGACCGCGTTCGAGATGGGGCAGAAGAAACTGCGCCGCGCTGTGGATGGCGGCAGCTGGTTCGACAGCCGGGGATGAGACAAGCGGAAGCGGCACTGCCGGAGCGGCAGTCTTCGAAGAAACATCAAGCATGGAGAAAACCTCGAGGAGAGCGGAACGGGAATGAACCGGGCGGCCCTCTCTCTCGACCAATCCGGCTCAAATCCGCCTTGGCCGGCCTCTCCCCTCTGGACTGCGGTCTTGCCGATAACGATCCTTCTTCGATCCAGGCGCTGCGCCGCTACCCGGTGTCAGCCCAACGACGACAGCGGCAACGCGGTTGGCAGCCCGGGGGCGATATCTTGGCAGGCAGTGGGGACGGCGGGGCAGCAGCCGCCGACCGAGAAGGACGCGGCAGAAGCGGCCAATTGGCTTTGCCCGTGTGCGAGAAAGTGAGCGCCCGGCAGGGGTAGGAAAGGGCGCCGCGCCGGCGGAACCCCGACCCCCGCGGCGATAAATTAAGCGGCCAATTGGGGGTAGCTGTGTTAAATAATCGCATACGGGGGAGAGAGGAATTCGGGCAGCTCTTCCCCATAGCCGTCGGCGCCGGCGCCGCTATCAGCGCCAGCACTGCCGTCGAGGTCGACCAGGCGCAGCGGCTCGGGCAGCCAGCCACTATCGGTCAGCAAGCGCTCGGCTTCCTTCGCCATATCACCCTTCTTCAGATGGTCGATAAGCTGTGCGGCCTGTTCCCCCTTCGCCTCTCGCACTGCCTCGAGAATGCGAGACTTGGTGATGCGGCCGAGATAGTTTTCGACTGTCGGTGTCCAGCCGGCGTCGACCATATCGAGACCGACCGCGCGTGCCAGTCGATCAGCTTGCGCGATCCGCTGCCGAACCCCGTGTGCCGAGATAGCGCCGCCATAGCGGTCGGCTTTCTCGTGGAGCGCGTTCACGCCGTAGCTGACGCAATGGGCGAGCAACGCCGCGCGGCTGGTCTCATCAAGTGAGGCGATCCAGTCCCAAAGTGCATCGTCCTCGGTCGGCAGGTCCGATTTCCAGGCCTCATGGCGTTCGGCCACCGATTTCGCCGAGGGGCTGTCCTTCAGGTCACCTGCCTGCAGAGGAAAGAAGACGTGACGGATCGAGGCCTCCAGGCACCCGTTCGTGGTGCGGTGCTGGAACGTGTCGGTGACCAGCTTGTGCAAGAGCGCTGTCATGGCGACGTGAGGGTTGCCGGCAACCGCATCGCGCAACGCCAGCGTCCGGCGTGCGGTCAACTCTGTCACCAGTCGGTCCGGCAGAGGCTTGACCGCATCGTCCTCGTCTTCCTCGCACTCGACTGCCTGGCCGCCAATGGTGACAACGGCGCGGTGCACCGACGAACTGTCGGCAGCCCCGGACCCGCCGTCCCTGTTCGATTCATTCGCGCCGTCGAATGACATCGGCGGCACGTCCTCAGGCCGGAGAAAGCCGCGGTCGACCGAGAGCGAGCCGTCGGCGTCGATGCTGACGAACGCGCCGGCGATGGCGATGTCGGCCGGATCGAACTGCCTTGGGCGCTTGTCGAAATTGGCGAGCGCGGTCTCGATTTCACCGAGTCGCTGATCGACGTCTTCGGGCAGCTCGTCAGCACCCTCAGATTCGGTTTCAAGCTTGGCATGCTCGGCGTTGAGGGCATCGATGGTAGCCTGCTCCTCGGCAGAGAGATCGAGCGGATCACTCTGCAGCTGATACAGCCCACGCGTTGCGTCGTAGGGGAAGCTGACAGCGACCTCGACCCACTTCCAACCCTCGGCTGCAACTTCCTGGGCAACCGCCTTGAGCTTCTCGGTGACCAGGCGGTCCAACAGCGCTGCATCCTGCAGCCAGCCGCCGTCATCCGACTGGAACAGGTCGTGCATGACGATACCACCCGCGGCCTCATAGGCGTCGGTCCCCACGAAGACGGCGCGCTTGTCGGAGGCGCGCACCGTCGTTTCGGTCAGCATGCGCCGGATTTGATAGGGCTCTTTCGACCAGGCATCCCTGATTGCCTCCCAGATCTGCTCCTGGCGAGCGCGGTCTTCAGAGACCGTGAAAGCCATGAGTTGCTCCAGCGTCATCCCGTCATCGGCATACACATCGAGCAGCACTGGGGAGACAGAAGCCAGCCTAAGCCGTTGCTTAACGACGTTGACCGGCACGAAGAAGGCTGCGGCAATCTCCTCCTCGCTCATGCCTTTTTGGCGCATGTCCTGGAAGGCGCGAAACTGATCGAGCGGGTGCAGCGGCGCTCGCTCAATGTTCTCGGCGAGCGACACCTCCTCGGCAACGATCGCGCTGTGACGGGCGCGCACGACACAGGGCACGAGGGCGGTCTTGGCGAGGCGCTTTTGCTTCACCAGCAGCTCAAGCGCGCGGAAGCGCCGGCCTCCGGCAGGTACCTCAAACATGCCAGTCTCGTTGCCGTCGCTGTCGACGACGGACAAGACGCTGAGGCTCTGGATCAAGCCGCGGCGGGCGATCGAGGCCGCAAGATCCTCGATCGAGACGCCGACCTTGACGCGCCGGACATTGGACTGGGAGAGCACCAGCTTGTTGAAGGGAATGTCGCGCGAGGACGACAGGGTGATCTTCTGAACGGCAGTAGCCATCGGGATGTACTCCGCGACGGGCGGCCGAGAGCCTCTCTCTCGACCTCCAAACCCGTCAGTGCGCCAAGCACAGCCCTCTAACTCTTTGACCAGAAAGGAGAAAAGCCGAGTTGGAAGACTAGCCACCAACATCTCC
>NZ_JAMYSY010000059.1:0-31845 GCF_040322175.1 Mesorhizobium sp. M0185
ACAGCATCAGCATCGCATGCGCGTCGAACCAGCCTTCGCCGCTGCGGCCATAGGCGCCGGCGGAAATGCCCTCGACCGACAGCCACGGAAAGCGGCGGACGAGCGCCTCGGCATCCTCGAGCACGATGTCGGCGCCCTCGGCCATCTGCGCCTCGTGGTTGGCCCGCAGGAACGGCAGCCCGTTCTCGCCGGCAAGGATGAGGTAGCCGCCTTCGCGAAAGCCGATATCGGCGTCCGCGCCAAACTCTTCCCTGAGCCGCCGGAACAGTTTCAGCGTGAATTGCGACAGCCGGATGTTTTCCGGGATCGAGAACTGCTGGCGGATGGAGGCGCAGGACAGCGTGGTCGCGGCGCGGGAAAATTGCGGGTCGCGCTCGACAAGCGCGATCGAGCCCGAAAACCCTTCCTCGCGCAGATAATAGGCGACCGAGGAGCCGACGATGGCTCCGCCGATGATGACGATGTCGTAATGCACCTTTTGGCCCTTCCGATCTGAACCGCCGAGTCACGCCGCCGGCAGGATGATCTCGAAGCGCGTGCCGCTCGCCGAGTCAACCAGCCGGATCGTGCCATCATGCGCTTTCAGGAGGGCCAGCACGATGCCGAGGCCCATGCCGGTGCCGCCGGAATCGCGGCGCGTGGTGAAGAACGGCTCGAAGATGCGGCCTCGGTTGCTGGGCGAGATGCCGGCGCCGTCGTCAGCGACCACGATGGTGGCCTTGCCGTCTGCTTTTGCGGCTGTGACCGATACCAGCGTCGTGCCGTGCCGCGCCGAATTGTCGATGAGATTGGCCAGCACGATCGCCGCGTTTTCGGCCGATATGCGCAGCCCGATCTCGGTGCCCGCCTCGACGCGCACCGCCAGCCTGTCGTCGGCCGGCAGCAGCGCCAGCGCAGCAGTGAGCGACGTGCTTTCGCCGCTGGGCTCGAGATTTTCGGCGCGCGCCAGGTCGAGCAGGCGGCGCACCAGAAGATTGAGCCGGCCGGCATCGGTGACGATATTGTCCGAAAACCGCCGCCGCTCGGCCTCGTCCATCGCGCTGCCTGAATCGCGCAGCAGTTCGGCGGCCCCCTGGATCGCCGTCAGCGGCGATTTGAGCTCGTGCGAGACGTGGGTGGCAAAGGTCTGGATGCCGTCGGAGCGTGCGTGCAGCTTTTCGGCCATGTCGAGGAAAGCAGCAGAGAGTTCACCCATTTCGCGCGTGCCGTGGTGATCGAGCGGCCTGATCGCCGCGCGGTCGCCGGCGGCGATGCGTTTCGTGCGTTCCATCAGCGCATAGATCGGACGGCTGACGGCGCGCAGGAAGACCAGCCCGATCAGCAGCGCGCCGCCGAGGATGGCGATTGCCGCCAGCGCCACCTTGCCGCGCTCGCCATAGAGATGCTTGACGATGTTGTTCGGCGTCCGCGACAGATAGACGACGCCGGCGACCTTGCCGGAGACCGCAACCGGCATGGCGACAAAGACGCGAACCTTGGTGCCGCGGCTGACCGAATAGAGCGGCGGCGACGGCTGGTCGGGAACCCGCAGCCTGAGCGCGCTGGCGTAGCGGCCGGCAAGCGCTGCGCGAACCTCTTCGACAGCCGCGAGCGACAGGCCGGCCTCCTCACGGCCGGCGATGACCACGCCTCTGGGATCGAGCAGCCGGAAGCCGGCGAGCGTGGTCTTCTGCGTCTCGGCAAGAATGCCCGACAGGCGTGCGCCGATTGAAGCGAAGGCGGGATCGGCGCTGGCCGCGGTGGCCGCGGGCCGGGTCGGCAGGATCCCGTCGGACGCAAGATCGAGGCCCGGTTCGATCGGCTGGTAGGGAGAGGCCCGATCGCTGGTGTTGGGTGAAGGCACGGGTGCGCCTAGCTTTTCCGGGGCAATGCCGGCCTCGCGAACCTCTTGCGCATAGATCGCGCCAAGGGCGGCGCCTTGGGCGATCAGCTCGGCCTCGGTCTGCCGGATCAGCTGGTTCTCGTAGAGCCGGAAGAAAAACAGGCCGGCCAGCGGCAGCGCCATCACCATGATCAGGATGGCGATGACGACCGTGGCGAGGCGAGGCCGCCATTTGCTGCCAATCAGTCCTTGGGCGCTCACGCGCCGCATCCGCCCAGCCGAAAACCGACGCCGTGCACGGTCTCGATCGCATCGACGCAGCCGACGGCCGCTAGCTTGGCGCGGATATTGCGGATATGGCTGTCGACGGTGCGGTCTGCGACATGGATATTGGCCGCATAGGCGTTGGCCATCACCATGTCGCGGCCAAGCACATACGCCGGCCGCGCCAAAAAGCCTTTCAGGATCGCGAATTCGATCGACGTCAGCGCCAGCGGCTTGCCGTCGAAGCTGGCTGTATGGCTTGCCGGAACCAGCAACAGTCTGCCATGCGAGAATTGCCGGTCGTCGGCTGGTTCCGGCGTGGGCCGCGCGCGGCGCAGAATGACGTTGACGCGGGCGACCAGCTCGCGCGGGCTGAACGGCTTGGTGACATAATCATCGCCGCCCATCTCCAGCCCGAGGACGCGGTCGATCTCTTCATCCCGCGCGGACAGGAACAGCACCGGCAGGTCGGATGTGTGGCGCAGCCGCCGGCACACTTCCAGCCCGTCCATTTCCGGCATGCCGATGTCGAGCACGACGAGATCGGGCGCATGGCGCTCTATCGCCTGCAAGGCAGCCGCGCCGTCCGGCACCGCCAGCGTTTTCATGCCGGCCTTTTCCAGCGCGAAGCAGATGATTTCGCGAATGTGCGGGTCGTCGTCGGCGACCAGTATGTGGTGCGGCATCAAATCAGCGGCCCGGCATGAAGGGTTCGGACATCGGAGGAACCACGAACGGGCCACGCCTGTCGAGGGCGCGGTTGAGCCGCCAGTCACGAAAGCTCCAGCCCCGCCAGTTTTCCTGGCCGGCGCGGAAGCGTGCTTCGTCCTGTGCATACCAGCCGGCGAGTTCGCGGATGGAGGCATCCTCCGCGGAAACCGTCCTGCTCTGGTGCTGGACGAAGCGATCGACCGCCGGCAAGGCGCCGGGCCCGAGCGAGCGCAGGTACCAGACGTCGAGCTGGGTGCCTTGGCCGGTCATTTCGAAGCAATGGTCGACATTGTAGTTGGCGATCAGCGCGGCAAAGTTGATGAACGAGCAGGCATAGAGCGTCGCCGATAGCGTCAGAAGATTGGCGGAAAGCAGCCATTCGTTGGACTTTTCGCGCGCGATGCGGGCCATGATCAGGACAAGGCCCGCCGCCACCAGCCCCATCCAGACGAACGCAGCGACACGCCAATAGGTCAGCGCATAGATACCGATATAGAGATCGAGCCGCAGGATCGACGAGATCACCAGGAGGATGTTCTGCGCCACCCAGGCATAAACCAGCCGGCGGATGAGCGGATCGCCGGAGGTCGCACTTCCCGGCCGCAGCGCCGCCAGCACGAAGCCGGCGGCCAGCAGCGCCGTGACGATCAGCGGATAGGCGCCGCGATGCGCGTAGGCGGCATAGGTCAGCCCGTCGGGAAGCGCGATGCCGCCCCACAGATAGGTGGCGTCGAGTGCGCTCTGCACCGCGAACAGGATGTTGAAGACGACGAGCGCGCGGAGGATAGCGGCCTTGCCGAAGACGATGTCCTCGATGGTGGTCCTGGTGGCCGGCGTCGCCGGTGCGCTGGCTGGCGACACCCTGCGGCGGCGGAGAAAGCGCGGCAGGCGCGGCCGCAGAAAGGCCCAGACGCAGGCAAGCACGAACAGCCAGAAGGCGAGACGTGGCAGCTGGACGAGTTCGAGCAGTGCCATCAGGTCGATCAGCGAGAACCAATATTCGATGACCGGATTGGCGGCGCCGAACAGCGCGAGGAACACTGCGCCGAGGCCCAGCGGCATGACCCAGACGGCGATCGCCGCAAGGCGCACGCGCCGCCGGCCAAGCCGCCGCGCCGCCCTGCGCCAGCGGAAGAAATCAAGGACGAGCCGAAATGGCGTTGCAAGCAGGAACAGCGAGAGTTGGCCGGCAATACGGGCAAGGCCGCGCCGCAACCGTCCGACCAGTGAAAGCGCGAAGATGGCCGTCGCCGCCAGCGCGATCGAGACGGACAGTGCGCTGACATTTTCCACAAGCGGCAGCAGCGCCATAAACAGCGCAACCGGCTTGAACCAGAACCTGCCGTCGTTGAAGGCGCCGAGAGGATGGACAGCCATGCTCGCTGCGGCAATCGCAACGCCGAACAGGAAAAGCGTGATGCCCGCCGGTTGGCCATAGAAGAAAAAATCGGCCAGCGCGGCGAGCAGGACGGCAACGCCGAAGCGGTTGCAATAGCTCGGCGCCGCCGAGAGGAATACTATCATGATCGGGCTTTCTCGGCGGCTTTGATGCGGCCGGTGGGCGGGGATTTCCGGACGAAAGGGAGGAGGTTTACCGAAGTCCGGGGCGGATCGACGAGCCACCAGCTTTCGCGGCGAAGCCGGTACGGCAGGGACCAACGGGAGTTCGTTTGCTCTTGCATGCCGCCCTTGTCGCATCCGGTCGGGTGGCAAGCGGGGCGGAGACGAGGAGATTTTCCGAAATTGCGTGCAGTTTTTATGCACGGCTTGCCTCGGCCGGCTGCAGACGGCATAGATCGGAGATGACCAGCGAAAGCTACCGCCCGCGCCGCTCGGTGCTTTACGTCCCGGCTTCGAACGACAAGGCGCTGGCCAAGATCCAATCGCTGGCCTGCGATACCGTCGTCATCGATCTCGAGGACGCCGTCGCCCCGGCCGACAAGTCTTCCGCGCGCGAAAAACTGGCGGCGATTTTCGCCGGCCGTTCCAACCGGCGCTGCGAGATGGTGGTGCGCATCAATGCGCTGTCGAGCGAATGGGGCGGCGCCGACCTGCTGGCCGCGGCAAAATGCACGCCCGACGCCATCCTGCTGCCCAAGGTCGACACGCCGCGCGACATTCTCGAGGCCGGCGACGTGCTCGACGACAATTTTATCGCCGACGAAGTCAAGCTGTGGGCGATGATCGAGACGCCCAAGGCGCTGCTCAATATCGGGCCGATTGCCGAGCTGGGCCGCGATCCGGCCTCTCGACTGGCTTGTTTCGTTGCCGGAACGAACGACCTGGTCAAGGACACCGGAATTCTCGCCACGCCCGATCGGCGCTATCTCGTTCCATGGCTGATGCAAATGGTGCTCGCCGCGCGTGCCGGCGGCCTCGACCTGCTCGATGGCGTCTTCAATGATTTTCGCGATATGGACGGGTTTGCGCGCGAGTGCACGGAAGCGGCCGCCATGGGTTTTGACGGCAAGTCGCTGATCCATCCGGCCCAGATCGAAGCCGCGAACCGCGCCTTTGCACCGTCGCCCGAAGCAATAGCCGAGGCGCGCGCGGTCAAGGATGCCTTCGCGCTCGCCGAAAATACCGGTAGGGCGGTAGTTGCGCTGAACGGCAAGATGGTCGAGCGACTGCATCTGGCGCAGGCCGAAAAACTGCTGGCGAAGGCCGCCGCTGTTCGCGCATGACTAACGTAACTGCGACGGGATTGAAGAATGAAACTCTACCGCTTTCTGTCCGGCCCGGACGATGCCAGCTTCTGCCACAAGGTGACGGCGGCGTTGAACAAGGGCTGGCACCTGTTCGGCTCGCCGACCTATGCCTATGACCAGGAAGCCAAGACCATGCGCTGCGGCCAGGCCGTGGTGAAGGACATCGAGGGCCAGGAATACGTCCCCGACACCAAGCTCAGCGACTGGTAGGGAGGTTCGCTGAAGCGCTCGTCCTTCGTCATCCTAGGGCGTAGCAGTCGCGAAGCGACGTCGCGGAGTACCCTAGGATCCATGCCGTTACCTCTGCCGAAGGGCACGGCGGATCAGGATTAGTGTGAGCTACCACCGATCGGGATAGCCCCGTTACCCAGAACGGGATGATGAGCGGTCGGTTCTGCGCCGCCGGCGCACTGCATCACTATCACGGCATGGATCCTGGGGTCTGCGCCGCGTCGCTTCGCTCCTTGCTCCGCCCCAGGATGACGAGGAGCGGGGTCGCTCACTCTGCTGCTTCCTCGATCTTCTCCATGTCGTCGTCCGACAGGCCGAAATGGTGGCCGATCTCGTGGATCAGCACGTGGGTGACGATGTCGCCCAGCGTTTCCTCGTTCTCGGCCCAATAGTCGAGGATGGCGCGGCGGTAGAGCGTGACGCGGTTCGGCCCCTCGCCGGTCTGCGGATTCCAGCGCTCGGCGATGCCGCGTCCCTCGAACAGGCCGAGCAGGTCGAACGGCGTTTCCAGCGACAGGTCGTCCATGATCTCGTCGGTCGGGAATTCGGCGATCTGGATGACGATCTCGCCGGTCAGCTTGCGAAACTCCTCCGGCAGATGGGCATAGGCCTCCAGCGCCAGGAGCTCGATTTCCTCCATCGTTGGCGAAAGCTGGTCGTGCCAGATGCGTGTTTGGTAGATGCGAGCCATGCGTTATCCCTTTGATCCCGGCATATAGGCTTTCGGGTCGGACTCGGCAAATGACGCCGCAGATTCAAGGGCGCAATCTGTCATCCGCTCTGGTCTAGGGATGGCCTTTGCGGGATGATGGACGTCGCCATACCCGAAGCCGAACCTCCATCGTTCTGTCAGAGTCGAGTGTTCAAATGCCATTCAGCAACCAATTCGTCAGAAGCGCTGCAATTTGTGGAGGGTTTGGCGCACTGCTTCTTTTGGTGCTGGTGGTCTTGACCAGTTATCTCGGCAGGAATTCCGAGTTGGTCAGCCTGCTTCGGATGCTTGTCGGCGCCATCATAGGCGTCATGATCGTCTGGCTGGTTTTAGGGATGGCCCGGAAGCGGCCGGGTCGATAACTCACGGGAAGTTCCTGTTTCGTGAACGGCCCGCTAAAATCGGGCAGGAATAAATTCCCCATGACTCCGCTTGACTCTTCATCCTCCCTCTGGAATCTATAAGAACATAACAGGAACAATTGTGAGTGGAAGCTGACCGTCATGGCGACAAGCGCCGTGGCGCGGGAGACTGTTTTTGTCCTGCGCCGCCAGATCGCGAAGATCGAAGGGACCTTGCCCGAGCGCCTGGAGGCGCCGGCCAGTTCGTCGTTTGACGCGGATGTCCCTCGTCAGAGTCTGACACCCTCTCGGCATCCGACACCCGCTCGGAATCTGACCATTGTCCGGCGCGGCCTTGCCGTGGCGCCGCCCGATGCGTTTTTGCGCACCGGCGCCGAGCGCCTCGATGCTGCGCTGAGCGGCGGCCTGCCGAAGGCGGCGGTGAGCGAGTTTCATGGCGCCGCGACCCGCGATGCCGGGGCCGTTGCCGGTTTTGCCTTGTCGCTCGTCAGCCTGATCCTAAGCCAGGGGCCGCGATTGCCGGTGCTGTGGATCGGCACATCAGAGGTTTTCCGCGAGGCCGGCTTTCCCTATGCCAGGGGGCTTCACGCCTTCTTCGGCATCGAGCCGGAGCAATTGCTGTTTTCCGAGGCGCCAAGGCTGCTCGATGCGCTGTGGATCGCCGAGGAGGCTGCCCGGATGACGGCGCTGGCCGCCGTCATCCTCGAAATCCGCGGCAGCCCGCAGCGGCTTGACCTCACCGCGACGCGGCGGCTGCACGCCCGCGCGCAGAGTGCGGGCCGGCCGCTGTTCCTGCTGCGCCAGGCCGGCGAGCCCGAACCGACGGCAGCGCCCGTCCGCCTCATCCTGTCGGCGGCACCGGCGGCAACGCGTAAGACGCTTGCCGGGCCGCTCGCCGGCTCGATCGGCCGACCCGCCTTCACCGTCGCCATCGGCAAGAGCCGCACGGCCTTGCCCGGAAAATTCACACTGGAGTGGAACCCCGATGAACGCATATTCGAAGAAAGACGGGGCGAGCAAGGAAGGTCTCAGGAATGGACCCCAGAACGGCCAAAGAATCCTATCCCTGTGGTTTCCGCATCTCGCCGCCGAGAGGATCCTGCGGCAGCGTCTGGGGCGGTCCTGGCGTTCCCGGCCGTCGGATCACCTGCCGCTGGTGATCAGTCACCGCGACCGGAATGCCCAGCGCATCGCCGCCCTCGACGAGCGGGCCGAGGCGCTTAATCTGAAGCGCGGCATGGGCATAGCCGACGCACGCGCCATGCATCCCTCGATCGACATCGTGGAGGCCGATCCGGAGGCCGACCGGCGCCTGCTCGAAGGCCTCGCCGACTGGTGCGACCGCTATACCCCGCTGGTGGCGCTTGACGGGACCGACGGCCTCTATCTCGACGTCACCGGCTGCACCCATCTTTTCGGCGGCGAACGCTCGATGCTGGACGATATCCTGTCGCGTTTTTTCCATCAGGGCTTCGATGTCCGCGCCGGGCTTGCCGCCACGCCTGGTGCTGCCTGGGCGGCGGCGCGGTTTGCTGGCGACCGCATCGTGCCCGATGGTGAGGAGGAAGCGCTTCTCGCGCCCTTGCCGCTGGCGGCGCTGCGCATCGACCCGGAGGTACGCGCCAGCCTCGAAAGCGTCGGCCTGCGCACGGCGGGCGCCGTCATGGCGGCACCGCGCGCGCCGCTGGCCCGCCGCTTCGGCGCATCGCTGCTCTTGCGCCTCGACCAGGCGCTTGGCCGCCTCGAGGAGGCCGTGTCGCCGCGCCTGCCGGTGGCACCGCTTTCGGTCGAGCGTCACCTTGCCGAGCCGATCATGCTGACCGAGGACATCGAGCGGCTGACCGGCATGCTGGCGACCACCTTGAAGAGCGACCTCGAGCGTCGCGGCGAGGGCGCAAGGCGGCTGGCGCTGCTGCTTTTCCGCGTCGATGGCGGCGTCAGCCGCATCGCCGTCGGCACCTCGCGGCCTCTGCGCGAGCCGCGGCTGATCCAGAAATTGTTCCATGAAAGGCTTGCCGCGCTCGAACAGGATATCGACGCCGGCTATGGCTTCGATCTCGTGCGCCTTTCGGTGCTGACCGCCGCCGCCTTCGACATGCAGCAGGCCGACCTTGCCGGCGAGACGAGCGACGACGGTGCCGATATCGCGCTTTTTGCCGACCGCATTCGCGCCCGGCTCGGCGAAGGCGCGGTCTTGAAGCCGGTCGCCGTCGAGAGCCATTTGCCGGAGCGCGCCGTCGCCACCCTTCCCTTCACGGAGGCGCCGCAGAGAAGCTCGCCGCCGAAGCAGCCGGACAAGGCGAAGGACGCTCCCACGACCGTCTTCCAGCCGGAACGGCCGATCCGGCTTTTCCGTTCGCCCGAGCCGATCGAGGTGCCGGCCACCGAAATGCCGGAAGGCCCGCCTTTGAACTTCCGCTGGCGGCGCGCGCTCTATCGGGTCGCGCGCGCCGAAGGGCCGGAGCGCATCGCGCCGGAATGGTGGCGAGGGGCGGCGGGACGAGAAGATGCCCCGACCCGGGATTATTTCCGCATCGAGGATGCCGACGGCCGCCGTTACTGGCTCTATCGCCAGGGGCTTTACGGCGCCTCGCAGCCCTCGCCGCGCTGGTTCATGCATGGGATCTTCGCATGAATGCGCTGACGGCCAACCCCTATGCCGAATTCGGCATCCAGTCGAACTTCTCGTTTCTGCGCGGTGCCTCGAAACCGGAGGAGCTGGTGGTCGCGGCAAAATTCCTGGGGTTTTCGGGGATCGGTCTCGCCGACCGCAACACGGTGGCGGGCGTGGTGCGCGCCTGGCAGCAGGCCAAGGTGGAGGGTGTTTCCTATCATCCCGGCTGCCGCCTGGTTTTTTGCGACGGCACGCCGGACATCCTCGCCTACCCGCAGGATCGCAAGGGTTGGGGTCATCTCTGCCGCATGCTGACGCAGGCCAATCTGCGTGACGAGAACGAAAAAGGGGCGACGCTCCTCAAACAGAGCGATCTTCTCGAATGGGGCGATCTCCTGTCGCTCGCCATACTGCCAGATGTGTCGGCGGACGCGGAAACCAGCCTCGCACTCCTTAGCCGGCTCAGGGATCGTTTCGGTGAAAACCTGCGGCTTGCGGTTTCGCCGGATTACCGCGGCAACGACCGCTTCCGTATCGAGCAGGCGGCGGCGATGGCGGATCTGGCCGGCATCCCGTTGATGGCGACCAACGATGTTCTCTACCATACGTCGGAACGGCGCCCGCTGCAGGACGTGCTGACGGCGATCCGCCTCAATGTGCCCGTCGCCGAGGTGGGGCTGGAGCTGGCGGCCAATGCCGAGCGTCACTTAAAGCCGCCGCTGGAGATGGCACGGCTTTTCCGCAGGCATCCGCAAGCGCTGGCGGAAACGCTGCGTTTTGCCGGCGAGCTGACCTTCTCGCTCAGTGACCTGCAATACAACTATCCCGACGAGCCGACGGAATCGGGTCTTGGGCCGCAGGCCGAACTGGAAAGGCTGGCCAAGGAGGGAGCCGCCATCCGCTACCCCTCGGGCGTGCCCGCTTTTGTGACGCAGCGCATCGAGGAGGAGCTCGCTCTGATCGAGCGTCTGAACTACGCGCGCTATTTCCTGACTGTCCACGACATCGTCAAATTCGCCCGCAGCCAGAACATTCTCTGCCAGGGGCGCGGCTCTGCCGCCAACTCGATCGTCTGCTTCTGCATTGGCATCACCGAAGTCGGCCCGGACAAGATCGAAACGCTTTTCGAGCGCTTCATTTCCGAGGAAAGAAACGAGCCGCCCGACATCGACGTCGATTTCGAGCATGAAAAGCGCGAGGAGGTCATCCAGTACATCTATTCCAAATACAGCACCAAGCGCACCGCGCTGGCCGCCGCCGTCGTCAGCTACCGGGGCCGCTCGGCGATGCGGGAAGTGGCCAAGGCGATGGGCCTGTCGGACGACGTTCGGGGCGCGCTGTCCAGTTCGATCTGGGGCTGGTCGACCTCGGAGCTCGGCGAAAAGGAGACAAAGGCCGGCGGCCTCGATCGGACCGATCCATCGACAAGGCATGTGATCGAATGCGCCAACGAGATCATGGGCTTTCCCCGTCATTTGTCGCAGCATGTCGGCGGTTTTGTCATCACCCGGGACCGGCTCGACGAGATCGTGCCCATCGTCAAGACGGCGATGGACGAGCGCAAGATGGTCGAGTGGGACAAGGACGATCTCGACGCGGTGAAAATCCTTAAAGTGGACGTGCTGGCGCTCGGCATGCTGACCTGCCTGCAGCGCGCCTTCACCCTGCTCCAGGATCATTATCCGCAGGCGCGGGACGCGTACGGCCTGCCCTATGTGCTGGCCACTCTGCCTGCCGAGGACAGGCATGTCTACGACATGATCTGCCGTGCCGACACGATCGGCGTCTTCCAGATCGAATCGCGCGCGCAAATGTCGATGCTGCCGCGGCTGCGGCCGAAAAGCTTTTACGACCTCGTCATCGAGGTGGCGATCGTGCGGCCCGGCCCGATCCAAGGCGACATGGTCCACCCTTATCTGCGCCGCCGGCAAGGCAAGGAAAAACCCGAATATCCCAAGCCGGAACTGGAAAAAATACTCGGCAGGACGCTGGGCGTGCCGCTGTTCCAGGAGCAGGCGATGAAGATCGCCATCGTTGCTGGCGGCTTCAGGCCGGGCGAGGCCGATGAACTGCGCCGCGCCATGGCGACATTCAAGCGCACCGGCACGATCGGCAATTACCGCAAGAGAATGGTCGACGGCATGGTCGCCAAGGGCTACGAAAAAGACTTCGCCGAGCGCTGCTTCAAGCAGATCGAGGGTTTTGGCGAATACGGCTTTCCCGAGAGCCACGCCGCCTCCTTCGCCCTGCTGGTCTATGCCTCCTGCTGGTTCAAGACCTTCTATCCCGACCTGTTCTGCGCCGCGATCCTGAATTCCCAGCCGATGGGGTTTTACCAGCCGGCCCAGCTTGTCCGCGACGCGCATGACCACGGCGTCGAGATCCGCGAGGTCGACGTCAATTTTTCCGGCTGGGATTGCGCCTTGGAGAAATCGCCTTTCGATCCGGATCGTATCCTTGACCGCCATGCCCAGATGCGCGGCGTCATCCGGACCAGCCATGCCGTCCGGCTCGGCTTTCGCCAGGTCAAGGGCCTGTCGAAGGAGCGCATGGAAGCGTTTGTGTCGAGGCGCGGCGCCGGCTATGCATCCGTACGCGACGTCTGGCTGCGCTCGGGCCTCAACGTCGACGAGATCGAAAAACTGGCGCAGGCCGACGCTTTCCGGTCGCTTGGATTGAACCGTCGCGACGCTCTATGGGCGGTCCGCGCGCTCGACGGCAAGAGTGCCGCCGAAAAGCTGCCGCTGTTCGACCAGCCGGCGATCCGCTTTCGCGACCTCGAGCCCCAAACCACGCTCCCGACAATGCCGCTCGGCGAGCACGTCGTCCACGACTACCGCTCGCTTGGCCTGTCGCTGAAGGCGCACCCGGTCGCCTTCCTGCGTCAAAGGCTGGATCGTTCCGGCGTCACGCCCAATGCGCGCCTCGGTCAGGTTCGGGACGGCCGGCGTGTCTCGGTCGCCGGCCTCGTGCTGGTGCGGCAGCGGCCGGGCAATGGCAAGGCGATCTTCCTGACGCTGGAAGACGAGAATGCGGTTGCCAATATCATTTTCTGGGAAAGGACCTTCGACCGCTTCCGCCCCATCGTCATGGGCGCGCGCCTCATCCGCGTCACCGGGAAATTGCAGTCGGAATCGGACGTCATCCATATCGTCGCCGAGAAGGTCGAGGATCTGACGCCGTGGCTGTCGGTGCTGCTTGAGCAGGCAAGGCCTGCGGACAGACTGTCGAGCAGTGCAGACGAGGCTCAGCCTGGCAGCATCGCGCAAACGGAACTATTGGGAAAGGCAGAGAAGGTCATGCCCAAAGGGCGCAATTTTCAATAGAGGCGCGAAAGATCGCGACGGAGCGGCTCTGAACCGCAGCACTCAGGGCGTTCCACCCAGGCGCGGCGGCGGTGGCATGGCATCATCTATGGTGATGACACGCGCTTCCGATGGCAGCATGATCGGAATGCCGTCCCGCACCGGATAGGCAAGCTTTGCTACCCGCGAGATAAGCTCGCCGCGCTCCGGATCCCAGGCAAGCGGCCCCTTGGTCAGCGGGCAGGCCAAGAGTTCCAGCAGCTTGGGGTCGACAGTCCTGTTCCCGTCACGTCCATCCGCCATTCGATCCATCCTTTTCACAAGGCAATCGGTTAAGGTTCCGAGCGCGGACTTCCCCTTCTCCCCTTGTGGGAGAAGGCAAGAACCTACTGCAAACTCGACCCGAAATCCTCATTGTCGCGCGCCAGCGCCATTTCGGTGATGGCGATCAGGGTCTCGGCGCGTGTCTTCAGATCGGCCGCTTCGAGCAGCGCCTGTTTCTCGGCCGGCCCGTAGGGCGCCATCATCGACAGTGCGTTGACCAGCATGGCGTTTTCGGCGCGGCTGACGCTTTCCCAGTCGGCCTCCAGATCGTTAGCCTGCAGATAGGCGCGAAACGCTTTGAGCAGCGCCGGCCGGTCGATCTCGGCGTCTGCCTGCTCCTCGTCGAGATCGGCGAGAAAGGGTGCCAACCGGCACTGCCGGAACGGTGTTTTGACCGTGAGCTCCTGGACAATACGGAACCGGCACACGCCCTGCAGCGAAATCAGGTAACGGCCGTCGCCGCTCTCGGACAGCGCAATGATGCGCCCGGCGCAGCCGACATTGCAGAGCGCCGGCTCGCCGTTGGGACGCAGCGCACCGTCAAGGCTGGGCTGGATCATGCCGATCAGCCGCGGCCCGGCGATCGCCTCGTCGACCATCTGCAGATAGCGCGGCTCGAAGATGTTGAGCGGCATGCGGCCTCCCGGCAGCAGCAATGCGCCCTCAAGCGGAAAGATCGGCATGGTCGACGGTAAGTCCGCAGCGAGCCGGTAATGCGCGTTTCCCGCCTGCACCTCAATCCTCCGATCGCTTTGTCAGGAAGCGCACCAAATCCGTCTCCTCCCGGCCGGCACAAGGCGCAACACCGGAAACCTGAAATCGAACGCCGTCCGAAAACCTAATCTGGCGCAGCCGCGGCCCACCGCAAGCCCGCGCGACAAAACAGTCTGCGCCGGCTCAGGAAAACAGCAGCGACGACAGTTTGCGCCGTGCCGACAGCGTTGCTTCGTCGGTTATGCCCCATGCCTCGAAGAGCTGCAGCAACTGGGTTCTGGCGCCGTCGTCGTTCCACGAGCGGTCGGCCTTGATGATCGCCAGCAGATTGTCGGCCGCCGCCATGCGATCACCCTTGGCGTTCTGGATCATGGCAAGCTCGAACCGTGCCTGGTGATCCCCGGGATTTTCGGCCAGCCGCCGTTCCAGTTCCGCCGGATTGCCGAGCACTGCTGCTTGCGCGGCGAGCGCCATCTTGGCCCGCAGCGCGGCGAGCTGGGGCGCATCCTTCTTTGCTTCCGGCGCCCGCGCCAGCACCGCCTCGGCACCTTCGGCATCGCCGGCCTCGAACAGCAGATCGCCCAAGCCAGCGATCGCCTCGATCGTCTCCGGCGCCTGTTCCAGGATGGCATCGTAAATGTCGGCCGCCGTCTGCACGTCCCCGGCGTCGCGCGCTTCGGCGGCCGCGGCCAGCGCCTCGGCAACTTGCGGCGCACCGCCGTTCTTGCCGCCGACCTTCTGGATGAATTGCGTGATCTGGCTCTCGGGAATGGCGCCCATGAAGCCGTCGACCGGCTGGCCGTCCTTGAAGGCAATGACCGCCGGTATCGACTGGATGCCAAGCTGGCCGGCGATCGATGGATGGTCGTCGATATTCATCTTGACCAGCTTGACCTTGCCACCGGCGGCTTTCACCGCCTTCTCCAGCAGCGGCGTCAATTGCTTGCAAGGGCCGCACCACGGCGCCCAGAAATCGACCAGCACCGGCTGGTGACGCGATTCCTGGATCACGTCGGCGGCAAATCCAGCGGTCGTTGTGTCCTTGATGACGTCGGCCGGCGCCTCCGCAAGCGCGACCTTCTCACGCGCGGCATCGGTGCCGCCATATTGCACGGTGGTGGCATACCGGCCGCCATTGCTGCCAAATGGGCCGCCAAAGGGGTTGCTATCACTCATCTCGTCGCCTTTCGGTCGCGCCGCCGGCCAAGGGACGGGCGCAACATCCTTCTTTAGAACCCGGTTTCAGTCACCCATGTGGCGATCATGCCGAGACTTTCAAGATAACAGCATCATGTCCGGTTGCCTCGACGAATTTGACCAGGTCCGCGGCAGCGATGGAAGTCGTCGCTTCGTTGGTCAGCGGGTGGGCATTGACCACCGCATGGCTCATCAGCTCCTCGTCCAAAACGACCTTGACCCTTCGCTCGGTGTCGTTGATCAGCCCGAACACCGTGACCGCGCCCGGGACGACGCCGAGAAGCTCCATCAGCATCTCCGGCCGGCCGAAAGACACGCGCCCCGCAGCGCCGATCAGATGGTGGATCTGCTTGAGATCGACCACCGCCTCCTCGTCGACGCTGACCAGGAAGAAATTGTCCTTCTTGTCCTTGAGGAACAGGTTCTTGGTGTGGCCGCCGGCAATCTCGCCGCGCAGCGCCTGCGAATCGGCGACCGTGAACAGCGGCGGATGCCGCCGCGTCGATACCTCGATCCCGAGTCCGGCAAGAAAGGCGAAAAGTTCGGCTTCGGTCTTCGGCATCGGTCTTTCTTCTGATGGCCCGCTTTCAACGGCTTGTTCGGCTAACGCCGTTTACGGCCAATGATGCGGCCAAGACAAGCCCGTCGCGCAACGCGGGGGTGATTGCCTTGCGACGTCCCGAGGAGCGCTTCTCCGCATTGCCGGCGAAGCAAAAAGCCTGCGAATTCCCTGTTGCAATCGCCGCGCTCTTCAGCCATATAGGCGCGGCTTGCGGCCCAAAAGCCGCGCGAGCGGGTGTAGCTCAGGGGTAGAGCACAACCTTGCCAAGGTTGGGGTCGAGCGTTCGAATCGCTTCACCCGCTCCAGTTTCCTTGAGGGGAACCAAGCGATTAAGAGGCGCCTTTCGGGGCGCCTTTTGCTTACGTGGCGAAAAGAGTGTCCCTGCCATGGCGATGCGCGGAAAGCCGCGCTGTGACCAGCAGGTGTCGCAGCTTTTCTATTCCGTTGTGCTAGCTTTTTTTCTGCGCCGAATAGTGTGCGACTGCGCGACGGCCATTTTCAACTCGGGCGTGATCTCCAACGGTGCATTCTCTGCCCCATGTTGGTTCTGTAGCCCCTGGACCTGGACGGTCGGAAATGGGAGTTCGATGCCCTGCTCCTTGAAGACCTGGCGGAGGCGTACATAGAATTTGCGTTTCATACCGAAGGCGCCTCCCGGCTTGGTTGTGGCCTTGACCCTCAATACGATGCCGTATTCGCCGAACTCCTGTACGCCCTGCATCTTGATCGGGTCGAGCACCCAGTGTTTGAACTCGGGATCTTCCGCCAGTTCGAGGCCGATCCGCTTGATCAGCTTGCGAGCGAAGTCGATATCGGTGTCATAACCAACGGTGATGTTGAATTTGTCGATAACCCAGTCACGGCTCTGGTTCTGGACTGCCCCGAGTTCACCGAAAGGTATCGTGAACAGCGGACCACGATGGTGGCGCAGCTTCACCGAGCGCAGCGAAAAGCTTTCCACAGTACCCTTGTAATTGCCCGATGAAATGTATTCGCCAACACGGAACGCATCATCGAGCAGAAAAAACACGCCTGAAATGACGTCCTTGACAATGGTTTGTGCCCCAAAGCCCACGGCGACGCCGACGACGCCAGCGCCGGCGATCAATGGGCCGATCTGGATACCCAGCGAGGCGAGCATCATAAGCACCGCCATCACGATGATCGATGCGAGCAGAATATTCTGGAGGATCGGCAAGAGCGTGTGCAGCCGTGCCTGCTGCGGATCGAGGATCGGGACGTCCTCGTCGCTGATCACAGGGTGCGGTGTTTCTATGCCCAGCTTTCGTTCGATCAAAGCTTTGATGATCGACCAGCCGAAGTCGGCGGCGAGGGCAATGACCACGACATTGATCAAGCCGCGCAATATGAACGTCGTCGTCGTATCGCTGTCCCGCATGGATTGCATGTCCAGACCCCAGACACGTGCGAGAAGGTAAGCCGCCGCCAGGATGAAAATCATTCGGATTCCGCGATCGATGACAGCGATCGTCACCGCCGGGATCGTGGGCCGGCCGACATCTTCCGAACCTGGCCGCAGAACGAAATTAACCCCGCGCTGCGTCACCACGATTGCCAAAGGCAGGAAGAATGCGGCGAAGGTGAACCAGAAGTATGTATAAAGGCCAGCGATACGCTGCAGGAACAGGACGACGAAATAAGCAGTCAATAGCCATGTCGCTTCCGTGTGACCGATGTGGCGCGCACCGTCTCGCTGCGTTCTTGGCCGACGCCAAATGGCGAGCAGCAGGAGCAACAGCAGCACGAAATCGGCGCCCAGTGACAGGACCATCATTCCGTCCTGATCGATGCCGAGACCTGGCAAGAGGATAAACGCGGCGCCGAAGAAGGCGAAGACGCCGACGATCCGGGGTAGCCAGTAGGACCAATGGTCAGCCGCTTCGTTGGTGATCGGCAAAGCACGAACCTCGACGGCGTTCTCGACGTTCATGAAGGAAGGGACGAGCATGGCCATGACGTACATGCGCACACCCCATGTAACGACTGCCGCCATCAGAAATGTCAGTACAATCTCGCGGATAAGCATCGGCCAGTCGAACAACATGAACGCGCCGGCGCTGCCCAGTGCGAAAGAGACTATCAGCATGCTGGAATAAAGCAGGCGGCCACCAATCTTCTTGGCTCGCCCAACAGGCGTATCCTTCAGTTGCGCGATAATCCAAAGACGAAATGGACGGGTGAGCTTGAATGTTGCCCAAGTGAGTGCCAGGCCGGCAGCTATGAACATTGCAATCAGCACAAATACGCCGGCAGGCCCCTTGCTGGACATATCCTCCATCGTCTCTGCCCGAACGCGCGCGAACTGGCCTGGCAGCAAGGGCAAAGTTCGCACGATTCTTTCGATATGATGCCTGATCCCATCGAGCGTCGAGGATGCCATCGTATTCATCTGGCCTGGTGCGGCCACGGCGCCGGACGATGCGTCGGTCGGCGAAGCCCCTCTCTCGGCGGGCGCTCCCGTTGATCCGGCGTCCTGATTTCGCTGTTCGGCCACCCAGGCCTTCACTGACGGATCGTCGAGAAGCTCGAGCAGCTGTTTGACCCTTTCAGGCGGGACGGTCGCGGGCGCCTGCGCCTGCGCCTGACCAGCCAACAAAAGGGCGATCCCAAAGACGAGCGGCCTGGCAATCAGGGCAAACATCGCAGTCAGGTCTCCGAGACGCCGTGCCGGGCGCGCCAGGTTCCTGGCGCCCAATCGTCGAGTCATGAGTGGCATCGTGCTGTTAACCTTCCGGTCGGATCGGCGAGTAACGACATCTATGTCCGTTGTTGCCCTACCTTGAAGAAACCGATGTTGCGGTGCAAGACGTCATCGTTCCGAGCCAGACCGTTGCGCCGGGTACTTGGCGGTGTTTATTTAGCCGCGGGGGCAGGACATTCCGACCTCGGCCCAGGCCTCCGGCCGTTCTATGAACTGGGCATCGACGTTAAATCTCAGGAACTGATTTCCTGAGTTGACCAGGACAGACCTTTGGCGGTCGCTCGGTGGTCAACTGCTTCGCGCACCGCTGCGGACATTCGAAACCATGATGTTGCTTGAGATGCAATGCGCTTCCGGGTCGGCACTGCCATGCGGCAAATCAGGCCGGGAGCCGCCACATTCGCACACGACCTGTACCACGCAATTCCGTTTCCGCGAGTGGGTCGCAAGCAAAATTTGGTCCAAGCAGTTGATGAGTTGCATCCGAAATACGGATTTCATCGGGCTCCGCGGACGTTTGGATACGTGCGGCAAGATTAACGGTGTCGCCCCATAGGTCATAGGCAAACCGCCTTTTGCCTATGACGCCCGCCACGATTGGTCCTGAGTGAATTCCAATTCTGAGTCTTATCGGTTCTCCTGCGAAGCGTTCGCGCTTAACCGCCTTCCGCAGTTCAAGTGCATAGTGCGCAAGGGCTTCCGCATGATCGGATCGCGCGGCGGGCAGGCCAGCGACCACCATCACACAATCGCCGATTGTCTTGATCTTTTCGCAGCCGTATCGCTCCGAGAGCAGATCCGCCGCCTTGAAGAAGTAATTTAGAATAGCGAGCGTCGTCACGGCTCCGACGCTCCGCGCTCTTTCCGTAAAACCGACGATGTCGGCAAAAAGCACACTCACCTCCGCGTGGTTGTCTGCAATTTGTTCGTGCGCTTTTAGCCGCTCCGCGATCGACGCCGGAAGAATGTTGAGGAGTAGGGCTTCGGCGCGCTGGTATTCACGCGACAATCCCTCTTGGCTCGCCCTCAACGCCTCGTTTGTCGATTGTAATTTCTCGTTGAGTTGACGCTCCCTCTCTTGCAGGAGCGTCATTTCATAAGCCTTCTGTTGAAGCCGCTGCCTATTGTCGCGTTCGGCAGCGGCGTCAAGAAAGAGCAGCCACACGCAGGCATTGTCAGCAAAAAGATGGAGGTCCGCGACACGCCCGCTGGGCAGTTCGACCATGGCCATATCATATGGAAGCTCCGGGCAGGGCAACAAACCTTCCATGAATTCAAGCTGCTCGGCAACAGGCTTACCTATGCGAACTGACGAGAGTCCGTAATGTTTAACGTTACCGCCCTTCGCAGCTATGCAAAGCTGGGCGTCGATTTTCAGATATGCGACCGAGCGCTCGCTGTAGAAGAAATCGTAAATCCAGCTTCTAACTTCTCTTGGCAAGACATGCATGGTTTATTTGCTGACCATCGAAGCAAGTTGACGAAACGCATCATCAACATGTTCACCCGAAAGCGCACTTGTTAGATAGATTTGCCATCCAAGTTGCCTCAGTTCGTCAATTTCACTATCCGATATTGCCCACCGATCGGCCAGATCGGATTTGTTGAACAGCAATACAAACGGCATAGCGCCGAATTCAGCCTCGGCCCGCTCGCGCAACGTGAGCGCCACGGCAAGAGTAGCAGCGCGTGTTCCATCGACGACAAGCACGAGCCCACTCGCACCTCGCACATAGCTGACGCGGAATGAGCCGATATCGTCTTCGCCGGCCAAATCCCACAAAATCAGATCCACGGTTTTGTCCGGGAATGCGACACTCTTCTTGTCGATTTTCACTCCCACCGTGGTCAAGTAGGTTTCTGAAAAGATGCTTTGCACAAACCTGCGAACCAGACTGGTCTTTCCGACAGCGAACCCGCCCAACATGCAGATCTTCTTTTGCAATATCCTGGGCTCCGCCTAGTGGAAGTTTACCGTAACCGAAACTCTGCGGTTGGCGGAGTTCCCGGTTCGGCTATTTTCAATCTCCGCTGGCTCAAAGGTGCCCGCGCCGCGAACCAAGAGCAACTCCGGATCGACGCCGCGCTTCTTGAGAAGCGCACGAACTGTTTCCGCGCGCGCGGCGCTGATCGACAACTTGGCCGTTTCACGGCCCGTCTCGTCCGAATGGCCGGTCAACATGAACTGTGCTGTTACGCCTGCCTTGCGGGCGTCCTTGGCCAATTCCTTCAACTGATTCGCCAATTTGTCGAGAACCGGCAGTTGCTCTGGTCCCGGTACAGCCTTGCCAGAATCGAACAAAATGTCGACCGCTTGAATAGCCTCCCTCAAATGAGTGAGTTGCGGAGGGGTCAACTCACGCAGCTCGGAGATTTCTAGAGAGAGTCCGTCCGCCGACAGCTGTTGGGCGGCGACCCGCGCCCGATCTATCCAGGCGGCAGGAGCTTCACCCTGGGCAACGATGCGATCCTTGATGATCGAAAGCCGTACTGAATCCGGCGGAGTCAGCGACGCCATCAGCCGCTTCACCACGAACTTCGGATCAAGGCTTTGATAGAATTGCCACTGTGAATGAACGCGAGCAGGATCGACCCCTGTTCCGGACAGCAGAGCCTTCGGGTCGGCGGCCTGCGGGTCTCTCAGGCCGGAAATATAGAAATGTCCGCCCCTCGCCGTTTGTTGGCCGATGATGATTCCCGCTTGGGCCTCCAGTCGCGACACATAAGTCTGCCAGTGCTCCGCCGCGCGTGCTTCGGGGCTCACATCACGAACCTTGGAGATGTCGAATTCCGGTCCGCCTGCCGAAAGCTGTCGGGCCGCTGCGCGTGCGCGATCTATCCAGGTGTCGGGAGCCTCACCCTCGGCAACGATGCGATCATTGACGATCGAAAGTCGTACTGAATCCGGCGGAACCAGCGACACCATCAGCCGCTTCAGGACGAACTTCGGATCAAGGCTCTGATAGAATTGCCACTGCGAATGAACGCGGGCGGGATCTACCTCCGTTCCGGACAGCAGAGCCTGCGGGTCGGCGGCAAGCGGGTCTCTCAGGCCGGAAATATAGAAATGTCCGCCCCTCACCGTTTGTTGGGCGACGATGATTCCCGCTTGGGCCTCCAGTCGCGACACATAGGCCTGCCAGCGCTCCGCCGCGCGTGCTTCGGGGCTCACGTCACGAACCTTGGAGATATCGAATTCCGGTCCGCCTGCCGAAAGTTGTTGGGCCGCTGCGCGCGCCCGATCTATCCAGGTGTCGGGAGCCTCCCCCTCGGCAACGATGCGATCATTGACGATCGAAAGTCGTACTGAATCCGGCGGAACCAGCGACGCCGTTAGCCGCTTCAACACGAACTCCGGATCAAGACTCTGATAGAATTGCCACTGCGAATGAACGCGAGCAGGATCGACCTGCGTTCCGGCCAACAGAGCCTGCGGGTCGGCGGCAAGCGGGTCTCTCAGGCCGGCAATATAGAATTGGCCATCGCGCACCTTTTGTTCGGCAACGATGATGCCCGGCTGGGTCCCCAGTCGCGACACATAGGCCTGCCAGCGCTGCCCGGATTGCCAGGAAAGAAAGAACCAACCGCCTGCCGGAATCAAAACCAGCAGGATTGCAGCGACTACCAGCCACGGAAATCCCTGGTTTGATTCCTCCTGCTTCAGTTCAACGCAGGTCTGCAACTGCGTCTCTACGCCGGCCAACTGCGAACTGTCGCCGTCAAACTGCTCTAGAGCCTGTGAGCATTCATCATGGATGCCAAGCAATACATCGCGAATTATTTCATGTAATTCCTCCGGCGGATTTCCCCGGATCACCGCAACCAAGGTCGCAAACGGTCCAACTTCCGACCAGAGACGAAGCTCTCCGAAACGAATAGTGTCCAGGCCACTCTGTTCTTTCTCGTTAAATGAGTCTTTTACAAAATCTTGAATTGCACTAAGCATAGACGAAATGAGTTGAGGATCTTCGCTAGTTGCATTATCGGCAGTTACATGCGCTATCAAAAGCCCGGAATTGCGATTGATGAGAAACACATGTTCCACACGATAGACAAGAGAATGCTTAAGAACAACTTCTGAGAAGCTTGCACCTGTTCTCCAAGCTTCAAATCTCCACTTGAGCCCATGCCAGGTAAATATATGTCTTAAAGTTTCATTCAGCGATTGAAAGGTCTGGTCGATCTTTTCGCCGATCGACTTGCGAATAGCCGGCAGAAACACCGGGTACAATATATCCGTCAGCGTACGCGGGCTCTTCTGGATGGACCGTTGCACGGCCCTCTCGACAGCTGGCGCAAGGGCCTCTCCGAGTTGCGCATGAGGCGCACGTGCGGCTGCACTGGGGAGAACGCTCCCCACTGCAGCCGCAAGCTGCTCGGGTTCGTCGAGCAGGTGCGTAACTCGTGAAAGCTCCGAAATTTCGCGGCCGACCAGCAACTGGCGCAGCGTTTCCATGCGAGGGTCGGCGGTTGGGATTCCGTCGAGACGCGCACGATAGTCCGGATCAACGTTCCGGGCAATTTCGATCAAAAGGCGAGCCAGAGCCTCGCGATCAATCTCTGTATCGTTCGAAGCTGCTCTTTGAGGGAGGCTGATTGGGTCGACAGTCGACGTCAAGTTCCGATCAACTCACTTTCCAGGTACGCTCCGCGTTGTTCTTGCTGCCGACGGGATCCTGATTTAGACATTTTGCAACCTCGACAAACAGGCCAGCCAAAAGATTTCGGTCGGTCTTGACATTGCCAAGATCGGAAAACATTTTCTCCATCAGCATCTGAATGCTTTCATTCTTTTGCTTGATTTCCTCACGCAGCAAATGATCGTTTCGATTTATCCGGTCCGCAACTTCCCGCTCAAGCTCGCTCAACTGATCCGACAACGCGCGCACCTGCTTTTCGAGCGCCTGATTTTGCTCGCGAAGATTCCGGTCAATCTCCTTATCGGCGTCGGCTCGCGCGTCTTTTTCGTTCCGCAATTGCGCCGCAAGCGAGTCGACCTGCTTCTTTGCATTTGACTCGTACATTTCAAGATTGCGCTTGGCCTCGGATTCGACATCCTTGAAGCGCTGCAAGACCCGTTCTTCAAGCTTGGAAAAGCGGCGGTCATAGTCCTGCATCTGGTTGCCGAACAGCAGATCACGTATCTTGTCGACACCTACAGCGTCGCCGGGGGCCCCGCTCTCGCGAGCCTGGCCCGCCATGAAGGTCAGCCCGCTTCCGTCTGCATTACTTATCAGATTTGCGTCCGCTTTATTTGCTGAAGAAGCGGTATTCGAAGATTCCTTGGCCATCTTTATGCCCCCTTCTTTGAACAATTGCCACAGTGCACCACTCAGAAACCAGCAAGCATGCCAGCAAAATTCCCGGCTCGCAAGCCGGAATCTTCTTGGCTTAAGCCAATTCGTGCCTCCCTTTTACATCTCTTGGACTAGCAGCAAATGCACGAGTTCCGATTGATGTCGCTCTCGCATCTCTTTGTGATAGCAGCCACAACCGGCTAATCTAATCGATCATTGGACGCAATCTACTATCGAAATGAGTAATACAATGTCAGGCTATAGCTACTGGAGCGCAATTAAGTAGCGCAGACTCATTAGAAGTGTCTAAAGTAGCTGGTCTGGCGGTGCACGTACCGTCTCGCACCCGACTGTATACTGCGACGATCAGCTTCCGATGCGGGCCCAACGGTAGAAGGAAGGTCTTCTTTCGCACGGAGAATGGCTGTTCGAGAATGCACCTCGGAATCGAGGCGTTTCGGTCGATAGGAGGGGAGCGACAGTCCCAATAACTGCAGTCATTCACACCAAAGCTTCAGTGGGCGGCATTTGTTGCGCCCCCAATTGCAAAAGACGTCAGGTTGCCATAGCTATTGCACTCATACGGTGCCCGGGACCGCCGCCTGTGGTCATGGCGCCGACCCAGGGGATCGACATGAGTATGCGGCATGCTTGGCTTTGACGTGCATCTGCGACAGCTGGCGCCCAAGCTCGGCGGCACGGATGCGAATGCTGCGCCAGGCTTCCAACTTCGGTAGCACGACAGGAGCAAGCTCGCTCTGCAGCCAAATGGCGGCGTCGCGGCGGCTCGGAAGAGTTCGCAGGAGACTGTTTGGACGCAGCGTCCCTGAGGACCGTTTCCTTTGGCAGGAAATCGCCGGCTATGTTTCGGGACTCTTGTTCTACCTTCGAACCAACGCGCGGGTTACACGGCGTGGCGTATAATCCCATGGTTTCAATCGTGGTTCCTGCGCACAACGCGGAGGTAACGCTGGCGCGCGCACTCGATTGCCTTCTCGATCAGGAAATAGTGGATTGGGAGGCGATCATCGTCGACGACGCCTCCACGGACCGCACCCCCGCGATCATCGCCGGTTATGTGGAGCACGATGCCCGGTTTCGGACGTTGAGCTCTTGCGCGTATAGCGCCGCTGGCGCGCGCAATAGCGGGATGTCGACAGCGCGCGGCCACTGGCTCATGTTTCTGGATGCGGACGATTGGGTGGATGCCAGCTTCCTTGAAAAAATGCTGGCCGCACTTGAAGCCGCGCCCGATGCGGTCGCCGCCTATTGCGGTTCCCGGCGCGTGATGCCCGATGGCGAACTCACTCAGTCGAGCATCGCGACGGAGGTTGCGATCCAGCCCTTCGAAACATTCGCGCGCCGGTGCGCGATCCGCACTCACGCGCTGCTCGTCGACCGGAAGACAATTGCCGAGTTGGGCGGCTTCGATGTGTCGCTGCGTACCTGCGAGGACTGGGATCTGTGGCAGCGCCTCGCACGTCTAGGCAAAAATTGGGTGATGGTCGACGAGCCGCTCGCTTTCTATCGGGTCAGCCCCAACTCGCTCAGCCGCAATTCGGCGCAGATGCTGGCAGATGCGGAAATCGTGATCGCCCGCGGCTTTTCCGCCGATCCCAGGGTCAAACACCCGGCATCGGCTCACGCCAATGGAGCGATCGAGGCGAACGGCCGCACCGCTTCAGAAGCACTCGCGTGGTTCGCGTTGTGGAACGCCGCATCGGATTGCGGCTGCGGCTCGCGCTCGATCAACCCGCAGTCCCTGCGCGCGCTCCCGGCAGGACGTAAGTGGGCGCGTGAGATCGCCAAGGTGGCCGTCGATGGCCTTATGGTAGGAAGCCTGTCGGTGCCAGCGCAATTGGCTGCCAGGTGGGACAGGTTCGGCGGCTCCCTCACCGAGTTGATCATCGAACTCGGCAAGGTCTGGAATAATCCCGACGCGGCTCGCCGCGTGCAGTATCACTTTGAGCAAATGCTGCTCGATGTCGACGATCTTGCCGCGCCGCGCAGGCTGGCGCGGACACTTGGAATTCGTGTCGACGCGCGAAATCCGGCCTCGATCGAAGTGCCGGAAGGAATCGATCAAATCTATGCCCATCTGATGATGGATGGCCAGATCGAGGCTCTCGTGCAGTTCGGCGTACTCGGGAGAGTGACAAGGCGTCATTGGATTGAATTGATCCTGAATTTCGTGCCCCCTGAGCGGCCGATGCACAGTGCCGCGCGACTTGCGAGGCGATCGCCTGTAGATGCACCGCAAAAGGGCGCCGGTGCCGACAAGTCAAACATGTTTGCAGCCGAGGCATTGTTGTCCATGGCGGGACGCCGGTCTGATCGGGACAGCCATTTCGGCAAACTCGCGGGATTGGCCGCGGAAGCGCAGGCGCTGGTTCGGTCGAGCGCCGAAACTAAAGAGCCTTTTACAGCGCCGCGCCGTGCACGGGCCGCGGATGGGCGCGACAATGATCGCACATCTTTCTGGAATCGCCATTTCGCGACCGAGGATCCCTGGAACTACGGTTCGCCCTATGAGCAGGAAAAATATGAGCGGCAGCTCGAAATTCTGCCTGCCGGTCCCATCGGACGGGCGCTTGAGCTGGCCTGCGCGGAGGGCCACTTCACGCGGCAGCTGGCGCCGCGCGTGGGCCATTTGACCGCAACTGACATCTCCGCCGTAGCCGTCGGACGGGCGCGCGCGCGATGCAGCGATCAGCCGAATGTTGAGTTCGGCGTACTGGATTTCTCTGCGGACACGCTGCCGGGCGAAATGGATCTGATCGTGTGTTCGGAAGTGCTCTACTACCTGGATGATCTCGCCGATGTGCGGCGCATCGCCAAAAAACTCATTGAAGCGTTGGCGCCTGGCGGCAGTTTCATCAGCGCACACGCATTCGTGCTACGAGACAATGTTGGAAGGACGGGCTTCGACTGGAACACATTCGGTGCACAAGCGATCTCAGAGACGCTGGCAGCGACCGACGGCCTCGTCCTCGAGCAATCGATCCAGACCGAGCTCTACCGCATAGACCGCTTCCGCCGCTTGTCACCAGGCGACGTGGCGACGGAACCGATGGTAGATCATGTGCCAATCCGCGCATCCGTTGAAATCGGGGTCGCGCGAAATATCGTCTGGGGCGGGGCGCGGGCCTTGCGCCGCGACGTGGCACGTAGCGAGCGGCGGCAGCGTATCCCCGTCCTCATGTATCACAGCGTCGCCGATGAAGGTCCGGCCGCGCTCGCCCGTTTTCGGCTCGCGCCCGCCGCATTCGCCAGCCAAATGGCATGGCTGCGCGCCAATGGCTTTCACGCGATTAGGTCCGAGCAGCTGGAATGGTTCATCGTCAACCGTCAGCCTTTCGTTGGCCGCCCAGTGCTCATCACGTTCGATGACGGCTTCCAGAACTTTGCCGACCATGCCTGGCCGGCCTTGCGCACGAACGACCTGACCGCGGAAGTGTTCCTGGTGACGGACCTGGTGGGCGAAAGTGCACAATGGGACGCCTACAGCGGCCCGCCGACGCAGCTTATGGACGCCGGGACGGTGCGACGCCTCGCCGGCCAAGGTGCGTTCTTCGGAAGCCATCTGGCGACGCATCGCGCGATCGATGGTCTGTCGAGCTCTGACTTGGCCGCCGAGCTCCTACGCTCTCGTATGTTCATCGAACGATGGACCGGTCGGCCAACCACGGCGTTCGCGGCACCCTTCTCTGTCACCGACCGACGGCTTGGCAGGCTAGCCAAGGAGTGCGGCTATCGAATCGGCTTCGGCGGCAGACACGGGCCGGCGGACCTCGATTGCGATCCCATCGACCTTCCGCGCATCGAGATTCGCGGAGATCACTCGCTCGATGACTTTGTTGGCAAAGTCGAGGCCGTGCTCGCATGAACGGTGAACTTGTCAGTATCTAGATTTGTCACAAATTGGTTCCGCTTTTTATTCCGTGTCCCGCCCGCTTACCTCGTTCGCAAGTCTATTGGGCGACTTGGGATACGGCTGACATCAGCTCCTGCGGGCTTGGCGCCCCAAACATGTATCGCCCACCCTCTGGAACCTCCGTGAAGCTCCAGCGGACGATCCCCTGCCGGTCCAGCAGGAACTGACCGACCAATTGTCCGTGTCCTGTTGCTAGCATCTGCTCGTCGGCTTCGGTCAGCTCGTAATGGTCCCTCTTGTTGAGGATTTCGCTGGCCGCAAGAGGATCCATAGGACCGGGCAACTCGCCTGGTATGTCGACCCGCATATCCTTTGCCGCTGCCATCGAGACCTTGTACGGCCAGTTCGTCTCGTTTTGGGTGAATTCGAGATTGGGCAGTCCAAAAGCACGATGTGAAGCGCGTTCAGGATCGGAGGCCGCAAGCAGATTCGGCATCGGATGGTAGCGGAAATAGAGACGCGCCCGTTCGATCGGCGTGTTGACCACCGTCAGGCTCTCCACGCCCTTTTCGCGCAGCTCCGGATCAAGCCGCGCCTGGGCGGCGATATGGCGTCGGCAAAACGCGCAATGCAGACCTCGAAACAGGCCGACCAGCACCGGTTTTTGGCCGCGAAAATCGTCAAGCGCGATCTTGCCTTCCTGGGTAATGGCGTCGAGTACCACGTTTGGCGCACGGTCGCCCGGTTGAAGCGGCACCAAGTCACTACGCGCGGACATTTCCAACCTCCAACCCCGGCTAGTCGAGAAAAGGCAGCACCACAAGCGCTTCCGGGTCGAGCCCGTGCTGGGCGCATATACCCTGCGCCAGGGAAAAGTAGCGTTCGGCCTCGGCCAGATTGTCGAGGTCGAGATTAAGCGTTGCGAGACCATCATAACACGGAAACAGCAGTTGGGGTTCGCCCGTTTCGCGAGCTACGTCCAGTGCTTCGTGGAACAACCCAACCGCCAGGTCCGGACGGCCGTTGCACTGGTGGATCTGCCCAAGCACGATCAACGGCACCGGCAGGTGCTCGCGCTGGTCGAGCGCCCGGTCGAGCTCGATGGCCTTCTCGGCAGCAGGCACGCCCTCCGTTGGACAGCGATCCGTGAAAGTACAACAAGCGACCGCCAGATTGGCGAGGAGGCGCGCCTGGAAACCCAAATCACCAATACGGCGCGCCACTTCAAGACCGCGTCGACAGACCTCCATCGCCTTTGCGGGATCGATGGTCGTGTAGAGCACGCCGAGATTGGTGTAGCCGCGGCAGGCCGCGCCCAGCAGACCGGCGGCTTCGGCCAATTCAATGCTACGCTCAACCTGACGCACGGCCTCACGGTTTCGCCCAAGGCGAGCCAGCGCGACAGCCTTGGTATTGAGTGCCTCGGCGGTCACAAGAGTGGCATCACACCTTACCTCGGAGACATGCTCCGTTGTCAGTGTGCCTACGCAATCCAGCGCCGCGTCTGCCCATTTTGCCGCGAGAGCGTGATCTCCGCTACGGAACGCCTGTCGGCCACGTTCTTGCCACAGATGCGCCTGCTCGATCGGGGCATCCGCTCCATCGAGGAGCGCTGCCGCCTCAGCATAGCGGGGTTCTGCCTTGTCCCGCTTGCCGACATCCCAGAGTAGCCGACCGATCTTACGCAAAACTCGCGCCGAGGCGACGCGATTGGCCGACTCGCGGTATGCCTGCAACACCGTCTCGTAGTGGTGGTGCGCGATCTCGCGGCGGCCTGCCGGGCCGCTCAAATCGGCAATGCGCTCTGCAATTGCCAGTTTGAGCGGTGTTTGCCCGATCGCGCCCAACGCAGTCAGTGCTCGCTCGTAGAAACGAAGGGCGTCGTCATTGGCATATATCATGCGAGCGCGATCGCCTGCCGCCTGCAGGTAATGCGCGCCCTTCTCCCGCTCGGCGCTCTGTGCGAAATGATGACCGAGCACGGTCAAATCCTCGAGCCGTTCCGGCTCGTCGCCGCACAGTTGCTCCAAGGCAGCACCGATCCGCCCGTGGATTTCGGTCCGGCGTTGCAGGAGCAGATTCTGGTAGATCACGTCCTGCAGCAATGTTTGCGTAAATCGGTAGCTTTGAGACGAGACCGAGCCTGATCCGGCAACTTCCTCGATGATTTCCGCATCGCAAAGCAGTTCGCAGCCGGCTTCGAGCCGGCCGGGGTCGGCTGTCACGGTTTTCAGAAGTGTGGCATCGAAGCGCGGGCCGATTACCGCGGCCTCCTGGGCCAACCGGCGCACCTCTTGGGGCAGCCGGTCGACGCGGGCAAGCAACATTGCCTGGATAGTGGCGGGGATGCCGGTTGCGACTTCGCCTGCCACAGTCCGCCATCGCTGGCCGTCTCGCATCAGTACACCGCGATCGATAAGGCCGCGAACGATTTCCTCTACAAAAAGGGGGTTGCCGCCCGCGCGCTCGAGGATCTGGTCGAGAAGCCCTCCCGCGGAGCTTACCCAGCTCTCGCCGAAAAGCGCTGCCAGCAGGCTGCGTCCGTCATCATTGTTGAGTGGCGGAAGCCTGAGCGCTGTGTGACTGACCCGACTTGAGTCGAGCTGGTCGTTGTCCGGCGCCGGACGATGCGTGACCAGCAACATCAACCGCGTGCGTTCCAACCTGTCCATCACGAAACGTAGTGCCTCGAGCGACACGGCGTCGGCCCAGTGCAGGTCTTCGACGACAATCAATAACGGCGACAACGCAAGCCGCCGTTCGATGATTGTGCGGACTGCGTAGAGAATTTGCCGCCGCAGCTGCTCGGGCTCGACATGCTGCAAGGTGGCATCGGGGTCGCCAAGGCCAAGCACATGGTAGAGCAAAGGCATCAGCCGCTTCGCCTCCTCGCCCTGCAGGCCGAGATCGGCAAGCAAGCCTGCGAGCTTCCCCCGCATTTCGTCCCCATTGTCGTTTTGCATCATCCCGGCAGCGCTGCGCACCACTGCGCCCAAGGCGCCAAAAGATTGTTCACCCAGCGGTGAGCACGTGGCCTGCCGCACGGCGACGTTGCGAAAACGCTCCTCGTCGCCGACGCGGGCGACGAACTCCTTCACCAGCCGCGATTTCCCGATGCCGGCTTCTCCGACGAGGCGGACAAGTTGGGCCGAGCCGCCGCACGCCTGATCAAGGCTCGCCATCATTCTATTGAGCTCCGCACCACGACCTATTAGCGGCGCACTGAGGCCGAGCGCCTCGAGCCCGCGCGCTGCACGCGGCACCGCTAGCGGTGCGTCCAGTCGATGAACGAGCACGCTGCCAGCCTTGCCGCGAAACACGACATCACCCAGCGACTCGTAAGAAAAGGCATGCCGGGTCAGCCTGTGAGTGAGCTCGCCTACCAGCACCTCACCCGGTGCGGCCAGCGATTGCAGGCGTTGCGCCGTATTCACTGTGTCGCCGGTCACGGAATAGGATCTGGCGGTGCCGATGCCCAATCCGCCAGTAACGACCGGACCAGTGTTTATGCCGATGTGGAGTAACAGAGGCGAGCCGGAGTGGGGGGTGCTTTCGCCGAGCCGCGCCGTCCGGGCGATCATGTCGAGAGCGGCGCGAAGCGCACGTTCCGGATCGTCCTCATGCGCGACCGGCGCACCGAACAAAGCGAGCAGTGCATCGCCGATGAATTTGTCGACGAAACCACCAAAGTTTCGTACGGCCGCCGTCAATTCCTTGAATAGTTTGTTCTGCAGCGCTTGCATGACCTCGGGGTCGAGCTGCTCGCTGAGTGTCGTAAAGCCGCAAAGGTCGGCGAACAGGACCGTTACCGTCCGGCGATCGGCGTCAGAGACGGGATGCAGCCCTTCTTCGCTTTCCATGTTCGAAAGCAGCGACGGAGTTCGAGAAGGCGGCACAATGGTCCGGCTTGGTGCCGGAGCAGGCCGTTCGACGGCTTTTGCGGGCGCACCGACGCTTGCCCCACATTTCGGACAGAACTCGAAATCAGGTGCGCAGGTGTAGCCGCAACTGGCGCATGGCACGGGCTGGCGCCTGCCACACCTCGGACAGAAGGCGTAACCGCCCTCAATCTCGAAACCGCAGCCCGAGCAGTCCATCGAACAAGACCTCACTAGTGGCCGTGACGGCGTGATCTCGCCCGCACGTCACGGCCAGGCTATTCACAAGGATGCACCGATAGTCGTCGACGGGCAAGCGGCAGCGAGCGATCCGTGTGGGTCCGGTGGCAGAGCGCTGCCCATTCGGGCGGCTGCGTGGCCGTCGTCTGCGAAAGTTCCCTCTTACCCTCCGTCTTCCTGCTATCATGAAGATGAGGAGGCCGTTGACCTCTTGATGCAACGGAGTTGTGTGCGTCAAGTTCTGCAAAATGGCGTGGCATTGCGGTGACGTCGGCGTGTCCGCCGCGCAGCCCCCGTGTTTAGCGGAG
>NZ_JAMYSY010000060.1:0-29712 GCF_040322175.1 Mesorhizobium sp. M0185
ATCGATCCGTGACGCGCGAAACTCCGAGGGATCCATTGGCCAACGAAACCGCTGGCATGATTGGAACGGGCGTCGCGAACCCCACCTTGGCCAGCGGCCGCAAGGACCGTGCTCAAAGGCCGGACATATGGACGCAAGCGATCGAAAACGACGCAAAACAACCGTTGCAGGCAGGGCGCCGTCCACATATGGATCCCAGGGTCTGCGCGACGTCGCTTCGCTCCTGCTCCGCCC
Source organism: Mesorhizobium sp. M0185 (assembly GCF_040322175.1). Taxonomy (NCBI): domain Bacteria; kingdom Pseudomonadati; phylum Pseudomonadota; class Alphaproteobacteria; order Hyphomicrobiales; family Phyllobacteriaceae; genus Mesorhizobium; species Mesorhizobium sp. M0185. The sequence continues at coordinate 235 of NZ_JAMYSY010000060.1, forward strand.
TGGGATGACGAAGGTGTGGTGTCATATGCTAATCGCCAGCGTTGGAGATTGGCGGATGTAGGTTGTCGGCAGCGAACGTTTGCAGTTGCGACACTCCCAGGCGTTAATCCCAACGTTCTCAGATCGTCTGCTTTTTCCCATCTTTTGTCGGCATCAGGTCGACGCCGTTGACCTTGCCGATATGCGTCGCCAGCATCGGCACATATTGATCGGCAGGTCCGGTGGCGAAGGCGCCGGCGAAGGCGTTCTTGGTGGCGTTGCCGAGCGGGTTGGCGATGCCGGCAGCACCCGCCATCGATTCGAGATAGGTGAGGTCCTTGAAGGCGTTGGCGATGGTGAATTTGTGCGCGTCGCGGTCGCCTTCCAGCGTCCAGCGCATGAAGGTCTGATAGAAGCCGCAATCCATGCGACCGTTGCGGATGACGCTGTCGAAGCGCGGCGGCGAGATGCCGACCTTCTGCGCCAGCGCCAGCGCCTCGGAATAGATCGCGGCGTAGCCGAGCGAGATGAAATTGTTGAGCAGCTTCATGCGATGGCCGTCACCGGTGTCGCCGATATGGACGATACGCCCGGCCCAGGTTTCGAGCACCGGCTTCAGCCGGGCAAAGACCGCATCGGGCGCGCCGACCATGGCGTCGAGCGTGCCTTCCCAAGCCTCCTTCGGGGTGCGGCTGAGCGGGGCATCGACATAGGCGACGCCGAGCGCCTTGAGTTCGGCGGCCAGCGCCACCGTCGAAACGGGATCAGAGGTCGAGCAGTCGACGACAACCGATCCCGGCTTCAGGCCTTCCTTGAGGCCGCCTGGGCCGCGGATGATGGCTTCGACCTCGCGCGAGCCGGTGACGCAGATGAAGACGATATCGGATGCCGCCGCGACATCGCGCGAGGTTGCCGCTTCCTTGGCGCCGCGGCCGAGCAGGTCTTCTGCCGGCTTGCGGTTCTTGCGGCCGAGAAACGTCAGCGGATAACCCTTGTCGACGATGTTCTTCGCGATCCCGTGCCCCATCAGGCCAAGCCCGATGAAGCCGATCTTTTCGCTCGCGGCAGTCGTGTTCATGTCGTTTCGTCCTATTTGCAGTGATGGATGACGGCGCTGCAGCTTGCCGGCGAATTGTTGAAGCGGGTTTTTGCCGCATGCCATGGCAGGCGATTGCAGAGTTCGATATTGTCTGACAATACACATGAATCTTAGGGAATGTGGAGAGCAAAATGACGAAGCGGATCATGTTCACCGGCGGCAGCGGCAAGGCCGGGCGTCATGTCGTGCAGTATCTGGTCGAGCAGGGCTGCCAGGTGCTCAACATCGACACCAAGCCGCTCGACAATCCCAAGGTGCGCACGCTGATCACCGACATCACCGACAGCGGGCAGGTGTTCAATGCGCTGTCGAGCTATATCGGCCTGCATGAATTCGACCCATCGCTGCGCACGCAGCCGGTGGATGCCGTGGTGCATTTCGCGGCGATCCCGCGCATCATGATCACGCCCGACAATGAGGTGTTCCGCATCAACGCGCTCGGCACCTACAACGTCATCGAGGCTGCGGTGAAGCTCGGCATCCGCAAGGTGGTGATCGCCTCCAGCGAAACGACCTACGGGCTGGTCTTCGCCAACGAGCCGCGCAACCCGACGCATTTTCCGCTCGACGAGGCGTACGACGTCGACCCGATGGACAGCTATGCGCTGTCCAAGGTCGTCAACGAGAAGACGGCGCGCGCCTTTGCGCTGCGCAGCGGCTTCGACATCTATGCCTTGCGCATCGGCAACGTCATCGAGCCGCATGAATATTCGCTGTTTCCGAAATGGTTCGCCGATCCGGGTTTCCGCAAGCGCATCGCCTGGAGCTATATCGACGCGCGCGATCTCGGCCAGATCACGCTGCGCGCCATCGAGAAGGACGGGCTCGGCTATCAGGTGTTCAACGCCGCCAACGACGACACCTCGTCCGACCTGCCGACAACCGAACTGCTGAAGCGGTTTTATCCCGATGTGCCGGTCAAGGGGGAACTTGGCGAATACGAGACGCTGCTCTCCAACCGCAAGGCGCGTGACATGCTCGGCTTTCGGCCGGAGCACAGCTGGCGGAAATATGTCAAGACGAGCTGACGGGCGCAGCTGACGCGGAACCGGCACTGGGCCAGCCCCGAATTGCTCGTCATGACTCCAGGCTCACACCCGCTACGACCGATGCGCCCACACCCTCGTTCAGGCGTTCGCCGTCGGGTTCATCCATACGATTTCCCAGACGTAGCCATCCGGGTCTTCAATGTGGCGGTTATACATGAAGCCAAGATCCTGTGCTGGGTTGGGATCGGCGCGACCGCCCGCCGCGACCGCGCTGGTCAGTGTTGCATCGACGGCATCGCGGTTATCGACAGTGAGGACGATCATTGCCTGGCTGTCGCGCCGTGCGTCGCCGATTGGGCGTGTAGTGAATTCGCGGTAGTGGTCATGGGTCAGCAGCATCACCCCGATCGTGTCCGAGAACATGAGCGAGGTGGATTTCTCGCCCGAAAACTGTGGGTTCACAGTGCCGCCTAGCGCCACGTAGAACGCCGTCGACGCCGTCAGGTCACGAACAGGCAGGTTCACGAAAATCATTTTGGGCATCGATTTCTCCTTCTCCAAGGCTGCGCGCTGCGCTATTGTCTTGCTGCAATGTAACTAGATGCAATGTATCTTGGTTGCAAGATACTTTTTGCCGAGGGAATATTTGCCATGGATCGCGCCGAGGCCGCAGCTAAGCAATGGGCCCGCGAGCGCCCCGATCTTCCGTCGTTACCTGTTGAAACGGTAGGTCGTCTGCTTGATGCCGCCGCACGGGTCATCCGCGATCACATGAACCCGTTGCTCAAAGAAGCAGGCCTGAATGTAGGTGAGTTCGATGTGCTCACGCCGCTCAGGCGCGCCGGTGAACCCTATATGCTTTCACCTACTCAGCTCTACGAATCGGCAATGATCTCCTCGGGCGGCATGACCAGCCGCCTGGACCGGCTGGAGCGCGCCGGGCTGGTTGAACGACGCCCCGATCCCAACGACCGGCGCGGCAAGCAAATTGCGCTGACGACCGGCGGCAAGCGCGCGATAGACGATTTGATCGGTCCAATGGTGGCGCTCGAAGAGCAATTAATCTCCGTGCTGACGCCGGCGGAGCAGGAAACTCTTAGTGCTCTACTTAAGAAATTGCTCACCGGCCTCTAGGCCGTTGTCCACGTCAGCAGTTATCTCTTCCTCTGAACCAACGAGACCTGAGCCTACTTGTCTTTCCAGAATTCGGCCTGGAGTTGCGCCGCTTCATCGGCAAGCAGCGGGCCGACGACTTCAGTCGGACGCTGCCCAGCTTCGAAGACGATCCTGCAGGGCAGGTCGAGTGTGGGGTTCTCGACATGTGCGCCCGTCAACCCCTTGAGGTCATGTTCGCTCTGCCCAAAGACGACCCGTCCGATGCCCGCCCAATAGATTGTGCCGGAGCACATCGCGCAAGGTTCGGCCGAACTGTAGAGGGTGCAGGAGGCCAGCTTTTCGAGACTGACATTCATCCCCGCCCACGAGGCCAGCAGCCTTTCGGCATGAGCGGTGCGGTCGCCGCCGCCGGCTTTGTAAGCGTTGGGCTGCTCGCGCAACACATTGCCGTCCTTGTCGGCCAGGAGCGAACCAAAGGGATGGTCGCCAGCATCGCGGGCCTTGCGCGCGACTTCGAACGCCTGACGGAGCAGGCGCTCATCATAAGGGCGTTGTGGCATCGGCAGATCCTCCGCCGCTTGACCATAGTGCCGAACAATCCGCCGACACAAGTCAACAAGCAAGGCTCAAGCCTCGTTCCGATTGGGCCGTTGAGCCAGCCAGATGCTGCCGATGACGAAAACGACGCCGGCGATTTGAGGCAAGGTCAGTGTCTGATCCAGGAATACCCATCCGAGCAGCACGGCGGTCACCGGGCTGAGGAAAAGCAGCGATGACACCACCGAAGATTCGAGTCGCGCAATGCCCCGGAACCAGAGGACATAAGTCAGCGCCGCACCGATCAGCCCGAGCCACGCCAGTCCAAGCAGGTTGGCCGCGGTCGGGAACGGGATGGGTGGTTCGAAAAGCACCACCGGAACGAGAAGGAGACCACCGGCAGTCAGTTGCCATGCCGTAAAGGCGAGCAGCGATGCTGGCGGCTGCCACTTGCGGCTCAACACGCTTCCGAAGGCCATTGAGGCCGCCCCGGCGAGGCCGGCGGCAACGCCGACCGCATCGAGCGTCGCGTTCGGGGTCAGCACCAGCAATGCAACACCGGCGATCCCGACAAGGGCGGCGACAATCGCCAACCGGCGGACAGGGCTGGCAAGCAGGGCAGCAGCGAGGAAAATCACAATCAATGGCTGGACCGACAGCACGGTCGCCGCGACCCCGCCCGGAAGCCGGTAGGCGGCGACAAACAACATGCTCAGGAAGATCGAGATGTTGAGGGCTCCGAGGACGAAACTGCGCAGCCACCAGATGCCCATCGGCAGTTGCCGAACGATCGCCAGCAGCAGCAATCCGGCGGGCAGGGCTCGCAGCATTGCGACCGTCATCGGCGAGAAGTTCGGCAGGAACTCGGTGGTGACGATATAGGTGCTGCCCCATATCGCGGGTGCGATGGCTGCAAGCAGCAGATCGGAACGGTGCGTTTTCATAAGATTTCCAGAACTTCGGCAAGAGGGCGGCGCGGCTTTTGCGGCCAGTTTCCGGGCGCGGCGCGGCCGACCGCGATGAGCATCACCGGCACTTCATTGCGCGCAAGGCCAAACTCGCGGGCCACGCCTTCGGCATCGAAGCCGGCCATCGGACCGGAGACGAGCCCCAGCGCTTCGGCCGCGAAAATCAGCGTTGCAGCGCCAAGCGTTGCCGAGCGCACCGCTTCGTCGCGGGCCGCTAGAGGATCGGCATATTGTGCGCGGGCGCCTTCCTGCCAGCCCGAAGCCATATCCACCGGCATGAAGCCGGCTTCCACGAAAGGATGCAGCCTTGCATTGAGGGCAGCGTGGTCGGGGAGTACGCCGCAGATGATGAAGGTGACCGCTGCTTCCTGCACCTTCACCTGGCCGTGGGCCACGCTTCGCAACCGCGCCTTTGCTTCCGGCGTCCGCACCGCGATGAACCGCCAATTCTGAAGGTTGTAGGCGCTTGGCGCGCGCGTTGCGAGGCGTGCCAGTTCCTCGACCTCGGCATCCGTCAATATATGCGAGGCATCGAACCGATTGGCCGACATGCGCCGCTCGATAAGGGAAATTGCGGGGTTGGTCATCATGTCATTCCGAAACTGAGAAAGTCGTTCGGGAAGCAGATATAGAATTTACCAAGGCGCGATAATATGCAACAATTGCAAGACATTGTTTACTGGAAGAGAATGGTGAGATGGATCGCCTGACGGCGTTGCAGGTTTTCCGCCAGGTGGCGGAACTGAACAGCTTTGCCGAAGCCGGACGGCGGCTCGGTCTCTCGCCACCCGCGATCAGCAAGAACATCGCCGAGCTGGAGGCGGATCTGGGGGTGCGGCTCATCAACCGGACGACGCGGCGCATGGCGCTGACCGAAGAGGGCAGGATCTACCTGGAGCATGTCACGCAGGGGCTCGATGCGCTGGCCAGGGCCGACCAGGTGCTCGGCCCGATCAAGACGGCGCCGAGCGGCACGTTGCGGGTCAGCGCGCCGATGACTGTCACGTTGACGCGGCTTTCGGCTGCCATGCCCGCGTTTCTATCGCGCTATCCCGATTTGAAGCTCGATCTGCACCTTGATGACAGGCGCGTCGATATCGTGCGGGAGGGATTTGACCTTGCCATTCGCGGCAGCGACAATCTCGAGGATTCCAGCCTGGTCGCCCGAAAGCTTGCGGTCATGCCGCATGTGCTTTGCGCAGCTCCGTCCTATTTTGAGACGCATGGCCGGCCCAAGACGCCTGCCGATTTGAAGGCGGCCAATTGCATCCGGTTCAGCCTCTCGGGGCATGCGGACATATGGGAATTCCGCAAGGACGGCCGTGCCGAGCGGATCGCCATCGACGGACGATACTCGGTTTCTTCAAGCCTTGCCGTGCGCGATGCGCTGGGCGCCGGCTTCGGCGTCAGCCTGATCCCCTATCCCTATGTCGAGAGCGATCTGAAAGCAGGCCGGCTGCAATCGGCTCTGGATGACTGGGACAAGGTCGAAACCACGCTCTACGCGGTCTATCCGGCGCGGCAGCATCTCGCCCCGAAAATCCGCGTCTTCCTTGATTTCCTGATCGAGGAATTCAGTCGGGACAAAGAGAAGCCGTTCGTGCCTCCCCGGCGTGAACGCTCGGCAAAGCGCGGTGTCGGCGAGGCGACGGATGCGGAAAATCAAACTGAGATATTGCCGTCGATCTCATCTCCTTGACACGCCTCCAAATCCGGACTTTGTGGAGCCATGCAGGACGCGAAGCCGAATAAGGGAAAGACAGCGGCCGAGGCGTTCGCCGAACGCACGAGCGGTATTCGCCGGGCCGATGCGGCGCGCATGCCGGGGTCGAGCGTGCATGCGTCGCTCGCCAACGAAATCGGGCTGAGGATCGTGCGCGGCGACTATCCGCCGGGAACCATCCTGCCCAACGAAGCCAAATGGTCCGAGACGTTCGACGTCAGCCGCTCGGCGGTGCGCGAAGCCATAAAAATGCTGATGGCGAAGAGCTTGCTGTCGTCACGTCCCAAAATCGGCAGCTGGGTCGAGCCGAAGGAACGCTGGAACCTGCTCGATCGCGACGTGCTGGCCTGGTATGCGACCTCGCCGGACCGTGAGGTGTTCCTCCGGACCGTGCAGGAGTTCCGCCACATCATCGAGCCGGAGGCCAGCGCCTTTGCCGCCATGCGGCGCACCGACGAGCAGATGGCCGAGATCAGCCAGGCCTGCCGCGAGATGGGTGAGGCGACCAACCTGCAGGAGCGGACGCGCGCCGACACGCGTTTTCATCTCGCCATCCTGCGGGCCTCGGGCAACGATCTGCTGGTGCCGCTCGGCGTGCTGATCGAATCGGCATTCGATCATCTATTTGCTTATACCACGCGGGAACTCGACGATTTGCAGCATGCGCAGAGGCTGCATGAGGCAATCGAGAAGAGCATCCGTCTGCAGCGGCCGGACGCGGCGCGCAATGCGGTGCGCAAGCTGCTGGCCAATACCGACAGCGTCATCAAGTCCAGGTAACGGCCGTTCGGCATCAGGGTTTTAGCGCTCAATCGATGGGTGCGGTCGCGAGATGCCGCCGGGTCAGCCCGATCAGCAGCGCCTGGTCGCGGGCGGCGTGTTCGGGTGGGTTGACGACGGCATCGCCATTGAGGATCGCAGCCCAGAAGCCACGCATCTCCTCGACGAAGGCTTCGGCGTAACCGGCACGCAAATCTTTCTTCGACAGCGTGTGACCGTCCGAGGTCGTCACCGTCAGCCGGGTCGGATGATGGTTGAGCCAGGGCGAGGGGAATTCGAGCTCGAGGCTGGCATCGTCGAAGAACAGCGTGATCCGCTCCTTGTAGTCGGCGAGCTTGGGCACGGTGAGATGCGTCATGGTCCACAGTGCCTGTCCGTCCAGCAGCCTGACGGCGCCGTGGCCGCCGTCGCCATTGGCAAAGATCTGCGCGCCGACGACCTCGCCGTCCGGCACGCCGAGCGCATCGAGCAGGCCATGGACGGCATTGACATCGTGAATCAAGGCCGAGCTGTAAGCGCCGATAAATCCACGGAAAGCGAGATCGGTCAGATGCACGCCGACGGCCTCTTCGACCTGGCGCTTCTGCTTGGCGGCGACAGTGGCGACCATGTCTTTTGGGATATCGGTACCGCGCCTGTAGGGCTGATGGGCGATGAACGGCCAGGCGTCGGGATCGTTTACCTCCACCGAGACCGCGCGCAGCCTGCTCGATGTTCCAGGCAGCGAAGCGAGCGCCAGCCGGTAATTCGGATCGAAGCGCTTCATATAGCCGACCTGAACGATTTTCCTGGCGGCATCGCGCGCGGCAACGATCTCCAGGATTTCCGCCAGCGAATAGCAGAGCGGCTTTTCGCAAAAGACATGCAGGCCAACCGCCAGCGCCGCCAGCACCTGTTCGTGATGTAGCGGGTCCGGCGAGCCGATCACCACCGCGTGGAGGCGCTGGTCGAAGAGCTGGTCGATCGTTTCGAAATTGGCAATGCCATGGGTGTCGGTGACGAACTGCCGCGAAATCCTCGAGGGATCGGCGACCCCGACCAGCTCGAACAATTCACCGAGGCGCAGCAGATTGGGGATATGCTCGACCTGCGAGATCATGCCGCCGCCGACGACCCCGACGCGTATCCTGCTCATGCCATCATTCCCCGCAATGTCGTTTGTCAGCTCAAGGCGCCGCAGGCGGCCGGTTGCCGATCTGGGCAAGCAGGCCGGCAATCTCCGCCTCGACCGCCTTCAGATCCTCGCCGCCCGACATGATCGAGATGACCTCGTCGCGCGAAATCTCGGACTTGGCGTAGGTGCCGCGATTGCGGCCGCGGTTGAGCAGCGTGAAGGTGTCGCCGACCGGATAGGCGTGGTGGATGTTGTGGCTGATGAAGATCACGGCCAAACCCCGCATGCGCGCTTCGATGATGAACTTCAGCACCATCGCCGCCTGGTGGACGCCGAGTGCGGACGTCGGCTCGTCGAGGATCAGCACGCGCGCGCCAAAATGCACGGCGCGGGCGATCGCCACCGACTGGCGCTCGCCGCCCGACAGCGTGCCGACGGCTTGCGTCGGATCGCGCACGTCGATACCGATATCGGCCATCGCCTGCCTAGCGATGGTGTTGGCGCGCTCCTTGTCGATGCGCGAGAAGGGCAGGCTGCTTTTGGTCGGCTCGCGGCCGAGGAAGAAGTTGCGGGTGATCGACATCAGCGAGATCATGCCGAGATCCTGGAACACCGTTGCCACGCCGAGCTCCTGCGCGTCGCGCGGGCTGCGGAAAGTGACTGGCTTGCCGTCGACCAGGATTTCGCCCTTGCTCGGCCGATAGACGCCGGACAAAACCTTGATCAGCGTCGACTTGCCGGCGCCGTTGTCGCCGAGCAGGCAGTGGACCTCGCCCGGATAGACCTTGATGTCGATGTCCTGGAGCGCGCGCACCGAGCCAAAATTGACGCTGACGCCGCGCAGTTCCATTGCCGGTTCGGTCATTTGGGCCGGTTCGGTCATTTGGGCCGGCTCGGTCATTTGCCACCTCCGCGGCCGAGCGCCTTCAGCCTGATGTAGTTGTTGACCAGCACGGCCATCAGGATGACGATGCCGAGGAAGACCTTGAACCAGTCGGTGTCGATGCCGGTGTAGAAGATGCCCATCTGCACCAGCCCGAAGATCAGCGCGCCGAACAGCACGCCATAGACGGTGCCGTAGCCGCCGGTGAGCAGCACGCCGCCGATGACGGCGGCGATGATCGCCTCGAATTCCTTGAGCAGGCCGCGCGTGGTGTCGGCGGAGCCCGCCTCCATCACCTGGATGGTGGCAAGCAGCGTCGCCGCGCAGGCGGTGTAGACGAACAGGCTGATCTTGACGCGATCGACCGGCACGCCGACGTTGCGGGCTGCGATCAGGTCGCCGCCGGTGGCGAAGATCCAGTTGCCGTATTTCGTCTGGGTGAGCACGTAGCCGGCCAGCGCCGTCAGGCCGAGCCACCAGACGATCGACATCGGAATGCCGGCAACGAACGGGATGCCGTCGCTGCGGGTGGCTACCCAGCCCTGCGCGCCCATCCAGTGGAACAGGCCGGTGAGCAGATGGCCGTTGAAAATGCCGGCCGTAGCCGGATCCGGTGCGCCTTCGAGTATGTAGGGGATCTGGGTGCGGCCGGTGACGGCGCGGGTGATGCCGATCGACAGTCCGCGCAGGATATAGAGCGTGGCAAGCGTGACGATGAAGGAGGGCAGGCGCGTCTTCACCACGATCAGGCCGTTGAGATAGCCGGTGAGGATGGCAACGGCGAAGGCACAGGCGATGCCACCCCATAGCGGCAGGCCCCAGTACTTCACCGTCAGCCCGATGACGACACCGGCAAAGCCGACCATGGAGCCGACCGAAAGATCGAACTCGCCGGCGATGATGAGGAGTGCTGCCGCGGTGGCGACGATGCCTAGCTCCGCCGACAGCGTCAGGAAGGTCATCGATCCCTGCAGCGAATAGAGGTTTGCCGCGCCCGGCAGCAGCGCAAAGATGATGATCGTCGCAAGCAGCCCACCGGCGGCACCGGCTTCCGGCCGGCGCAGCCACTGGGTCAGCTTGCCGGTGCTGGCCAGCCGCTCGTCGGCGCCGGCGGCCCGCTTCGACGTCATGCCGAAGCGGTCGGTCGCCTTCAGTTCGCCCGGAGGTATCGCCTTGTCTTCCACGACCGCCATTAGGCTCTCCAATCGCTCAATTCGCAATCTTCGAACGGATCGGGAGTGCGCTTGGCGCATTCTCCCGTTCCGTCGGAGCGCTTGCCTAGCGGATGCCCTCTTTGGCGAGCGCCAGGATCGCCTTGGCTTTTTCCGGCGAGTCTATGAACAGCGGTCCGGTATAGGCGTTGTTCTGCGGCCAGAAGCCGTGCGTCGCCTGCTCGACCAGATAGATCACCGGCAGATAGCCCATCAGATATTGCTGGGCGTCCATGCCGAAGCCCATTTCGCCGGCCACGACCGAATCGAGAACCTCCGGGCTGATGTCGAATGTGTAGAGCTTGAGCTTGCCGAACAGTTCCTTGTCGCGGAACATCGGGATCAGCGGGTTGGCGGCGGTGGCGCCGAGCGCAAAGACGGCCTGCGTGTCGGGATGCGCCGACAGATAGGCCTCGGTGCGGCGCTGGACGTCGGCGGGATCCGGCGCCACGGCCAGAACCTCGGTGCCGCCGCCGGAGGGCTTCAGCCCGTCATTGAGGCCCTGGCAGCGCTGGTCGAGGCTGACATTGCCGACCTCGTGGTTGATGCAGACGACCTTGAGCGTGCCTTCCTTGGCCAGCCGCTCGCCGGCCTTCTTGCCGGAATCATATTCGGAAACGGTGCCGACATAGAGCGTCGTGCCGAGCTCGGCGCCTTCCTTTTCGCCGGAATCCAGAACCACCATGGGAATATTGGCGGCAAGCCCGGATTTGACCGATTTGCCGAGCGCATTGGCGTCGGCGATGGAGACGGCGATACCGTCCGGCTTGGTGGCGATGGCGGCGTCGAGAAGCCGGGCCTGCTCGACCACGTCGAAGACCTGCGGCGCGTAATATTCGACCTTGGCGCCGGTGAGGGCGGCCGCGTCATCGACGCCGCGCTTGACCACCGACCAATAGGGATCGGACGCCGACCCGTGCACCACGAAGGTGATGCGGACGTCCTTCGGATCCTTGAGCCCCGCGGCATGCGCGATACCCGTCATCAGGCCCGCCGAAACGAAGGCGCCCAATGCCACTTTCAGAAGAGTTTTCATCTTATTCTCCCATTTGTCGTTGCAGTTCCAATCCCTCTGGCGCCGTTTTCCGGCCGCGACGATCGGCTCACGTTGCGGATCGGGTGGCCGCTTTGCGGGCCTTTGCCGACGCCAATCGCTGTTCGCCCACGGTGTGGCCGCGGGCTGTTGTTGATGATCGCCCGGCCGAGAGCGTGGCGCGAAGCTCCTCGCGCAACGGCTTCATGCCGATGACGTCGATCGGCTGTGCGGCGAGCCAGTCGCGAAAGCCCTGGTCTCGGAACAGCTCGTACTCTTCGGTGCGAATATAGGCGGAGCGCGGCTCGATCAGCTCGAGTTCACCGGGCGCGTTGCAATGCAGGCAAAAGAAGGTCAGGCCCTCGCGCACACCCTCGATGAGCGCCTTGTAAGCCGGCTCGATCGGCCTGGAACGCGGCCGGCCCCAGGTCGTCTGGATGGCGGCGTCGAAAATGGCAAAGCCGCCAGCGCGGGCCAGCGCCACGCCGCGCTGGAACGCCTCCTCGGTGACGCCGACCAGATTGTCGTTGGGGGAATAGGCGGACAGGGTCTTGGTCAGCAGCACGGGCAGCTGATATTCGAGCCCGAGCTTGATGTAGATGTCGCAAAATTCCGGCGACAATGCCGCGCCCATATGCGCGTCGAGATGGGTGACGTCGATGCCGGCGCGATAGGCGGTGTCGATCTGGGCGCGAAGCTCGGCCTCGACCGCCTGCGGCACCGCCTTCCGGCGCGTGGTCGCCACATCGGGCCAGAAGAAGCCGAACTCGTCGGTCAGGCCGGCCGCCCGCGACGGCGCGGTCAACGGCCGCCATTTGTAGTGCTGCTTCTCGCTGTTCAGCGTCAGGTGGACGCCAAGGTCGAGGGCAGGGTTGGCGGTGGCGCTTTCGGCCATTTCGAGGAACCACGGGCACGGCACCATCACCGCGCCGGAACTGCAGACGCCCAGCCCGCTCAATTCGAGGAAGGCGCTGTTGGCGCCGTGGCACATGCCGACATCGTCCTCGTGGAGCACGATCCGTTTGCTGGAGCCGGCGGCGTTCACGAACGGCCGCCTTTCCGCCGGCACGCCGGTTTCGAGGGTCTTCCAAAGTGTGTCCCGTATTTCATGGAACCAACCGTTTGCCCAACTGGCCGGAATGGAACGCCGAAAGCTGGGTTTCCGACAGGGCCACTTTGGCGAATTCGGATGGGTACGATTTGCCTGCCGGCTGAGACACTTAGCTACCGATTTCCCCAATCACGGTTCAAAACCAGTCATAGGAACCGTCTTCCGGGCGCAGATGGCTTGGTCGAATAGCGGCGGAGTGGTTCTTTCAAACCGTGCCGACAAGCCTACAGCTGTCCACACCATCAAGCGACCACATTATCAAGTGACCCACATTATCAAGTGACTGGAGGCCTGTCATGTACACCGCCGGCGAAGAGGAAATCGAAGCCATTGCCAGGGTGATCCGCTCGGGCGCGCTGTTTCGTTACGGCAAGGACAGCGAATGCGACCGCTTCGAGGCCCGCTATGCGCAGCATCTTGGCGTCGAGCATTTCGCGCTGGCCGCCAGCGGCACCTATGGGCTCGCCGCCGGCCTGATCGGCCTCGGCATCGGCCCGGGGGACGAAGTGCTGGTGCCGGCGCACACCTATATGGCGACAGCGACCGCGGTGCTGTCGGTCGGGGCCATTCCCGTCATCGTCGACATCGACGAGAGCCTGACCATCGATCCCATCGCCCTGCGCGATGCCATCGGGCCGCGCACCAGGGCGGTCATCCCGGTGCATATGTGGGGCGCGGCCTGCAACATGAATGCGATCATGGACATTGCTGCCAAGCGCGGCTTGCTGGTGCTGGAGGATGTCTGCCAAGGCATCGGCGGCGGCTATGAGGGCCGCAAGCTCGGCTCGATCGGCCATGCCGGCGCCTATTCCTTCAACTACTTCAAGAACATGACCTCGGGCGAGGGCGGCGGTATCGCCACCAGCGACCCGAAAGTGGCGGAGCGGGCGCGCTGCGCCATCGACCCTTGCCATTTCTACTGGCAGGGCAGAAGCGACAGCATCAAACCCTTCGCCGGCATCGGCGCGCGTGCTTCCGAACTGATGGGGGCGATGCTCAACGTCCAACTCGACCGGCTGGACGGCATCATCGAGGCGATGCGGGTCGAGAAGAAGACGGTGCTGGCCGGTACCCGCCACCTTAGCAATCTTGGGCTGACGCCGTCGCCGATGAACAGCGCGGACGACGATTGTGCCGCACAGGTGATGTACCTGCTGCCGAGCGAGCAGGCGGCGCAGACTTTTTCGAAGACCATTCCGAGCGTCGTTGCCGGCAAGACCGGCCGTCACAATTTCACCCAGTGGGACCAGGTGCTGATGCATGAAGGGGCGCATCACCCGGCGCTCAATCCTTACGCACTGCCCGAGAACCAGGGCCTGCGGCTGGATTATCCCGACGACCTCGGCAAGCGCTCGCTCGACATCCTCAACCGCACCGTGATGGTCGCCATGAACCCGGCGCACAGCGATACCGACATTCAGGACATGATCCACAACATCGACGCGGCGGCGCGGGTGGCGCTGGAGAATGCTTCGCTCGATGATATCGAATTGCGCAAGGCGGCACCGGTTGATCTGCAGAAGTTCGACAGTGTGAACTAGACCAGATCCGGCGCGGTTTGCTCCCCTGCGGTCGAGTTCCTTGTCCGGTGGCCGGCCGAGGATTCCGGCCGGCATAACCGGCCGCCAAAAAATCCGCGGGCCCGTGTCGGATAGGCCGGGCTCCGCTCGTCCTAGGGGGCATCGATCACCAACACGGAGGATTAACGATATGCCCGGCACCGTACGGCTGCACCGCGTTCTGACAACCAGCTCGGAGAAAGTCTACCGCGCGTTCCTTGAAGCGGATGCACTTGCGAAATGGCTTCCGCCGAACGGCTTCACCTGCACGGTTCATCACTTCGAGGCGAAAGTCGGCGGTGCGTTCAAAATGTCCTTCCGCAACTTCACCACCGGCGACAGCCACTCGTTCGGCGGCGAATATGTCGAGCTCGTGCCCAATGAGCGACTGCGTTACACCGACCGGTTCGACGACCCCAACCTGGCCGGCGAGATCGAGGTGACCGTGACATTGAAGAAAGTGTCGGTCGGCACCGAAGTGAATATCACGCAGGCAGGTATCCCAGACGCCATCCCGGTTGAGGCCTGCTATCTCGGCTGGCAGGAGTCGCTGCGAAATCTGGCGAAGCTCGTTGAACCCGAGATCAACCAGTAAGGTAAAGCGCTGCGCTGGCGGGTTGGCGTCGCTAACCGGAAACCCAGGGATGACGCCGGTCTTCCCACCCAACATGCGCCGGGGCCGGAAAGGCGGGATCGGCGAAGCAGCCGACCGCGACGGCGATCCATTCAGGCTTTCGCTCGGGCTCCCAGAAGACGCTCGAGCCGCAGCCCGGGCAGAAATGGAAAGTGACATGGTGGCCGCTCCGAGCTGATCGCCTGTAGGTACTGGCGTCGCCTTCGGCTTCTACCTTGTCGCGCGCAAAGAAGGCGGCGACGCCGTATGTGCTGCCGGTCCGTTTCTGGCAGTCGAGGCAGTGGCACTGTGCGACCAGCTGCGGCTCTCCGTTACAGGAGATCCTCAGTTGCCCGCAGGCACAGGATGCGGTTCTCATGGCAATCCTCATGGTTCAGATGAATGCGTTGCCCGCCAATACCGGCGGTGGGCATGCTTCTGGTTTTCGGGGAGGTTCGGCCTTGGGAAGCGCGCTTTGCGCGAACGCCGAAAACAAGCACCGACGCCCCATATTCCTAATCACTGCGGGCGACCGACTCAACCCCGCGGTGAACGAGATGGAGAGCCTGGCTCTAGCTTCTATCCAATCTTAGGAACGCGGCGCGCAACGCCAGAACGGCGCGCAGGATCTGACGTTCGTCCATCGCCGCATAGCCGAGCAGCAGGCCGTGCTCGGGCTCAGTGGAATGATAGTTGATGGAGATGCCCTGAACGTCGAGCCCCTCCTTGAGGGCGGCGGCGACCACGTCGCTGTCCTTATAGGGCCTGACGAAGCTCGCCAGCAGCTGCATGCCGGAATCGTTTTCCGTGACGATCAGCCATTCGGCCAGATGCTCCTGGCACAGCTTGACGAAGTTCGCCTGCCGGCGCGCGTAGAGCCGGCGCATGCGCTTGAGGTGCGTGGCGAAATAGCCCTGCATGATGAAGTCGTTGACCGTTGCCTGCAGGATCAGCGGCGCGAACTGGCCGGTGATGCTCACCGCCCGGTCGAACGGAACCGACAATTCGCGCGGCACGATCAGATAACCGATGCGCAGCGCCGGAATCAGCGTCTTGCCGAAGCTGCCGATATAGACGACGCGGTCGGCATGGTCGAGCCCGCGCAGCGCCGGCACCGGCCGGCCGCGGAACCGGTATTCGCCGTCATAGTCATCCTCGACGATCCAGGCGCCGTTGCGTTCGGCGATGTCGAGCAGTTGCAGCCGCTCCTCGATGCGCATGATGGTGCCGAACGGCCATTGGCAGGATGGCGTCACATAGATTAGCCGCGGCGGCGGCAGCTCCGGATCGGCAAGATGCCAGCCACGCCGGTCGACCTTCAACGGTGCCAGCTTGGCGCCGCTGGCGAGAAAGGCGCTTTTGGCGCCGAGATAGCCGGGCTCTTCCATCCAGACATGGTCGCCTTCGTCCATCAGCACGCGCGAGACCAGATCGAGCGCTGCCTGCGCACCGGTGACGATGATCACCTGGTCGGCGGTGCAACTGATGCCGCGCGACAGGCCGATGGTCGAGGCAATGGCCTGGCGCAGGCCGGGGTGACCGGCAAAGGAGAGATAACCAAGCAGACTATCGTCGCGGCTGCGTGCATTGCGCACCAGAAGGCTTGACCAGATGGTGAACGGAAACGATGCCGTTTCAGGCACGCCGGGATGGAAATTGATGACGCCGGCATTACGCGGCGGTTGCGGGCCGTTGACGATGGTCTGACCGCGCCGCGACAGCTTTTGCGGCGCTGCCAGTCCGGCGCGCAGGGATGCCAAGGGGCGGTTCTGCTGGATCGGCGCCACCCAGGTGCCCGATCCGGCACGCGCCTCGATAAAACCTTCGGCAAGGAGCTGGTCATAGGCGGCGATGACCGTGTTGCGCCCGACCTTCAGATCTTCGGCCAGCGAGCGCGTCGACGGCAGCAGCGTGTTCTGCGGGATCTGGCCGTCAAGAATGAAGCGTCGCAAGGCGCCGTAGATCTGCCGATGCATCGGTTCTTCCGAAGCGCGGTCGACCGACATGATGTCGAGGGAAAGGCGCATGTGGTCGGGCAAGGCACTATCCCCCGACGAACCGGGCGGCGCGGGCGATCTTTTCCTCGTTGAGCCGGCAGACGGTGTCGAGCACCAGCCGCCTGGTTTCGGGACGGATCTCGCGGCTGTTCTTCAGCGCGCGATGCACGGTGGCGGCGCCAAGTTCCGCCTTCTCGGCAATCTCGCGGATGGTGCAAAGCCGTTCCATGCCAAGCGCAGCTTCGAAAGCCATATCGCTCCTCCTCGGTTGCATCAAGGCACGGCTTCCGGCCGGCCTCAAGCTTGAAAGTCAGGGTTTGCAATCCAGAGCCGGGATTCTGCGATCCGCGCCGCGCAGGGAGCAAGGCGGCGCGGATCGCCGGGCGCTTTCGCGTCGCTAACCCCATCGAGGCGCGCGCCCATTGTGTTCCCCGGCTCGCAAGTGCAGGCCGGTCAGTTTGCCTGCCGCGTCGCCACTTCGAAGCCGGCCTCGCGGGCGGTGGCGAGCAGCGAGAAATAGCCCTTGCTGGCATAGGTCAGCGGATGCGCCTTGGCCGGATCCTGCTCGGCTTCGACAACGAGCCAGCCTTCATAGCCGCGCGCGGCGAGGGGTTTCAGCAATGACAGGAAATCGACCGAGCCGTCGCCGGGCACGGTAAAAATGCCGTCCATTACCGCCGCCATGAAGCTCATGTCCTCGCGGCGTGCCCGTTCCAGCACCGCCCTGCGAACGTCCTTGCAATGGAAATGCACGATACGGTCGAGATGCCGTTGCAGCAGCGATTGCGGGTCGCCGCCCGAAAACAGGCAGTGGCCGGTATCGAACAAAAGGCCGACGCTTCGGCCCGTCGCCGCCATCAGCCTGTCGACTTCATCGTCCGTCTCGACGATGGTGCCCATGTGGTGGTGGAAGGCCATGCCGACCCCGAATGCAGCCATGCGGTCGGCGACGGCGGTCAGTTTCTCGCCATAGGACGGCCAGTCCCTGTCGGCGAGGCGCGGACGCTCGGAGATCGGTGCGAAAATGCCGTCATGGCGACCGCGCGAGGTGTCGGCGTAGACGACGATCCTGGCGCCGAGGTCGCGCAGCAATGTCAGATGCGGGGTAATCGCCGCGAATTCCTCGTCGACCGTGCGGTCGAGAATGCGGCCATCGTACCAGCCGGAGACGAGTTCCAGGCCATAGGAAGACAGGAGCGGCCCAAGCACTTCAGCCTGGCGCGGAAATTTGCCGCCGAGTTCGGTGCCGCGGTAGCCGGCCAGCGCTGTTTCCGACAGGCAGGTCTCCAAGGACGTATCCCCGCCAAGCGCCGGAACGTCGTCATTGCTCCAGGTGATGGGATTGATGCCGATCTTGACCGTCATGACGCCAGGCTTTTGCGGGCTTGGGAATACAAGCCGAGCCTGCAGACTGGCGACAAAGAGGCCCTGTCACTAGGTCCAGTTCAGCCGAATTTGGCAGAACCAATTAATGGTGACCGATTCTAGTCTTCCTTTGGGCGGCCAAAAAGGACGCGCAGTTCATCTTTGGCGTCCTCCAGCACTTTCTTCTGCGCCGCCGGCAGGTTCTTGCCGGCGCGGTTGATGTAGAAATTCAGCATCGACATGGCGGATTGAAACGGCCCTGCCTTGCGTCGGTCGCTGTGCTCGGCCGATCGCTTCAAAGAGGCGGCGATCTTCTTGGGATCGTGGGATTCGAAGATGTGTTCCTCGAGGTCCAGCGCGTCGCTGTGCTCGGTGACGTCGGCGGACCATTTCCGTTGCGCGGTCATGGCAAACTCCTTCCACTAGGTCGTTGCCGGGAAAACGCCTTATGGCGCACCCCTGTTCCACTTCGGCCCGAATCCCTGGAGCCACGGATTTGCCTGTCGTGGCGCTGCTCGGCGATGCGAATGCGCCGATAGTGGTCAGAACCGCCGATTCAAGAACTGCGGACAGGAAACGCTCTTGACCCCAATCGTCTCAAGCCAGGCAGGAAGTTCCGGCATCGACAGTGCCTATGCCTGGATACGGCTGGGCATCTCGATGCTGCTGGCAACGATCGGCGGGGTCGGCATGTGGGCGGTGGTCGTGGTGCTGCCTGCCGTGCAGGTAGAATTCGGCGTCGATCGCGCCGCTGCCTCGATGCCCTACACCGCGACCATGGTCGGCTTTGCCGCCGGTAATGTGCTGTTCGGCCGCGCCATCGACCGCATGGGGTATTGGATCCCGGCGCTGATTGCCGCGATTACACTTGGCGCCGGCTTCCTGCTGGCGTCGCTGACCAGTTCGATCCTGCAGTTCACCCTCGTCCAGGGCCTGTTGGTCGGCGTTGGCTCGTCGGCGATCTTCGGGCCGTTGATCGCCGACATCTCGCACTGGTTCAACCGG
Organism: Mesorhizobium sp. M0185; assembly: GCF_040322175.1. Lineage (NCBI taxonomy): Bacteria > Pseudomonadati > Pseudomonadota > Alphaproteobacteria > Hyphomicrobiales > Phyllobacteriaceae > Mesorhizobium > Mesorhizobium sp. M0185. The sequence continues at coordinate 19,317 of NZ_JAMYSY010000060.1, forward strand.
CGCCGCGGCGTCGCGGTGACGGCTGCGGCATCCGGCAACTATCTCGCCGGAGCGATCTGGCCGACGGCGATGCCCTATGTCATGCAGACCGAGGGCTGGCGCTTCACCTATGCCGCGATCGGCGTTGTCTGCCTGGTCACCATGGTGCCCTTGATCCTGCTGCTCCGGCGCGGCGCACCGCCCCGGGCGGCTCCGGGATCGCCGGGCAGCCGCGTGGTTCAGCCGATCTCCCTGTCGCCGGCGGCCTTGCAGGCGCTGCTCATCGTGGCCGGGCTCGGCTGCTGCGTGGCGATGTCGATGCCGCAAGTCCATATCGTCGCCTATTGCATTGATCTCGGCTACGGCGTGGCGCATGGCGCCGATATGCTGTCGATCATGCTGGCGGCGGGCGTCGTCAGCCGGCTTGGCTCGGGTTTCCTTGCCGATCGCATCGGCGGTGTGAAAACCCTGCTGATCGGCTCGGTGCTGCAATGCCTGTCGCTGTTGTTCTATATCCCGTTCGACGGGCTTGCCTCGCTTTATGTCGTCTCGCTGGTTTTCGGCCTGTCGCAAGGCGGCATCGTGCCCTGTTATGCGATCATCGTGCGCGAATATATGCCAGCCAAGGAGGCTGGCCAGCGCGTCGGCATCGTCATGATGGCGACCATCTTCGGCATGGCGATCGGCGGCTGGATGTCGGGCTGGATCTACGATCTGACCGGCTCCTATGCCGCCGCGTTCCTCAACGGCATTGCCTGGAACCTGCTGAATATTTTGGCCATGGTGCTGCTGCTGTGGAAGGCCCGGCGCAGCGCTGCTGTGGCGGCCTGAAGCACAGCGGTACGGATACAGTCTCTCCGGCCGTCGCTTGACAACAGCCGAAGGCTGCGCGACGCCAGCAAGGTGTGGCAACGGGCCAGTTTGGCATGGCAGCAGTTTCAAAAACGCTGAACATCGTTTCACGGTCGCGTGTGGGCGGTTGCCCGGCGTCCGGACGAGTACGGTGATCAAGCCGCGCTCGCGCCGCGGCGGCGGCCGCCCGACCATCGCCGATGTCGCCCGCAAGGCCGGCGTCGGCGCCATTACCGTATCGCGCGCCCTGCGTGAGCCGGGGCGTGTCTCGGAAGATCTGCGCCGCCAGATCGAGTCGGCCGTGAACGAGCTCGGCTACGTGCCCGACCCGAATGCGCGGGCGCTGGCTTCGGCGCGCGCCGAGGTCTTTGGCGTTCTGGTGCCGTCGCTTACCAACAACGTCTTTGCCGAAGTGGTGCGCGGCATCTACGACAGCCTGTCGGACGGCCCTTTCCGGATTCAGCTCGGCAACACCCACTATTCCGGCCTCGAGGAAGAGCGGCTGCTGCAGGTGTTTGGCCCGCAACGCCCGGCGGCGCTGATCGTGGCCGGCATCGACCAGACGCTGGCCTCGCGAAAACTGCTGGAAACGGCAGGCTGTCCGGTGGTGCAGGTGATGGAGACCGGGCCCGATCCGGTCGACATGATGGTCGGCTTCTCGCATTTCGAGGGCGGCAAGGCGGCTGCGGAACATCTGATCGAGGCAGGCTATCGCCGGATCGGCTTCATCGGTGCGCGCATGGATCCGCGTTCGCAGCGGCGGCTTGCCGGCTATCGCGCGGCGATGGAGGCGGCCGGCCTGTTCGATCCGAGGCTCACCACCACGACGCCGGTGCCCTCCAGCGTCACCCTCGGCCGCGAATTGTTCCGTGACGCGCTGGCCAAGGTGCCGAGCCTCGATGGGGTGTTCTGCAACAATGACGATATCGCCCTCGGGGTGCTGTTCGAATGCCATCGCGCTTCGATCGCCGTGCCGAAGACGATCGGCATCGTCGGCTTCAACGATCTCGACATGATGGAGGTGGCCTTTCCGTCGGTCACCAGCGTTCGGACCTACCGCTACGAGATCGGCCGGCGGGCGGTCGCCATGGCGCTTGCGGCTATCGAAGGCAACAGGCCAGAGCAGCGGGTCGTCGACCTTGGCTTCGAACTCAAGCGACGTGAGAGCACGGCGCGCTGAAGCGAGCCTCGACGCAATGGCGCTTTACACTACGTGATGGTAGCGCTACCAGTTGTCGCCGGGCGGTACTTCGCTCAGAAGATGGGGGCTGTTTATTATACATAAGCGACAGCTCATGCTTGTTTATTATGTATAATATGATAGTTTTTGTGGGACTAGCCGGGCAGCAAAGGAGGGGATCGGGTCGGCATTCGGCCACCTGAACGCGCGACGGGTACGGCGGGAGGTGCCGGGCCGGAAACGCGCAAATTCATCGGCGTAACAACAAACAAACTGCAACTGGGAGGAATATCGATGATCAAGTCACTCGTTGGCGGTATCGTTGCCGCCACTGCTTTTGTCATGCTGAGCTCGTCGGCGATCGCCGATCCTGAAATCGTCAAGGGGCCATCGGCCGAGCCTGACTGCTTCGCGCCCTGGTCGGCCGATACGCAGTTCTTCAAGTTCCCCAAGAAAGATGGCCCGTACCGCATCGCTCTGGCCAACGGCTATATCGCCAACACATGGCGCATCCAGATGGTGCAGACGGCGAAGGCCTATGCAGCGCAGCCGGCGGTCGCGGCCAAGCTCAAGGAATTCAAAGTGGTCTCGACCGGCGAGGACGTGCCGGCCCAGATTTCGGCAATCAATAATTTCATCGATTCCGGCTATGACGCGATTGTCGTCAACGCCCAGAACCCGACCGCGTTCGGCCCGGTCATCAAGCGGGCCAAGGAAGCCGGTGTGGTGCTGGTCGCTTTCGACAACATCCTCGACACCAAGGATGCCATCAACGTCAATGTCGACCAGAAGGGCCTTGGCGAATTGTGGGCCAACTGGCTGGTCAAGCACGTGCCGAACGGCGGCAAGGTGCTGGAAGTGCGCGGCGTCGCCGGCACGTCCGTCGACACCGATCGCCACAACGGCATCCACGAGGTTCTCGACGCTTCCGGCAAGAAATGGGACGTCACCGAGGTCGTCGGCAAGTGGGATGACGGCGTTGCGCAAAAGGCTACGGCCGATGCCATTGCCACCAACGGCCCCTTCGACGGCATTACCGGACAGGGCGGCGATACCGGCATCGTGCAGGCGATGATCGATGCCAAGCATCCGTTCGTGCCGTTCGGCGGCGAGACGGAGAACGGCTTCCGCAAATTCTGCGCCAAGTTCGCCGCTGACGGCCTGAAATGCTCGTCGGCCGGTACCGGCCCGGCGCAGGTCGCGGTTGCCATCAAGACGGCGATTGCAGCACTTGAAGGCCAGGTCGTGCCGCAAGCGGTCAAGCTGCCGCTGGCGATCGTCGAGGATCCGAACTTCAAGGCAGGCCAGGACTACTTCCCCGACCAATCCGACAATTTCTTCGTCGGCAATTCCTTCCCGACCTGCGGCATCAATTTCACGGCGCAGGAAATCATGGGCCAGAGCAAGGAAAACCAGTAAACTCCGACAGCCCGACGCCGCGGGAGATCCCGCGGCGTCGGCGCTCGACATCCTGATTGCCAAGCGCCTGGGGAGGGCCGATGGACGGTGCGGTTCCGCTCTTCCGCATGGAAGGCATATCCAAGCGCTATGGCGGCGTGCGGGCGCTGGAGAAGGCCGAACTGTCGGTCACTCCAGGCAGCATCCACGCCATTCTCGGCGAGAACGGCGCCGGCAAATCGACGCTGATCAAGGTCATGGCGGGGGTTGTTGCGCCCGACGAGGGCCGCATGATGCTGGACGGAAGCGAAGTTACCTTCGCTTCGCCGGCCGCCGCCAACCAGGCCGGCATCGTCTGCATCTTCCAGGAGCTGTCGCTCGTCCCCGAACTCAGCGTTGCCGACAACATCGTCATTTCCGATCCGCCGAAGCGTTTCGGCATGATCGACCGCAAGGCGCAGCGCCGCATCGCCGAAGAAGCCCTTGCTCGCGCCGGCGCCTCCGATATCCATCCGCTGGCGCTGGTCAAGGATCTTCCTCTTTCAAGAAGGCAGATGGTCGAGATCGCCAAGGCACTGGCGCGCAAGCCACGCATCCTGATCCTGGACGAGGCGACCTCGGCGCTGACCGCGGCTGACGTCGCCAGGGTTTTTGCCGTGTTGAAGCGGCTGCGTTCGGAAGGGCTGGCGCTGCTCTATATATCGCACCGCATGAACGAGATCGCCGAGCTGGCCGACCAGTGCACGGTGTTCCGCAATGGCCGCAATGTCGCCAGCTACGCGGCCGGTACAAAAAGCGACAACGAGGTCGTCGAGCTGATGATCGGGCGCGAATACAGCCACATCTTTCCGCCCAAGCCCGCGCGGGCGGCTGCCGCAGCCACGCCGGTTCTCGAGGCGCGCAGCCTGTCCTGGACGGATCGGCTGCACGATGTCTCGCTATCGGTCGGGGCGGGCGAGGTGGTCGGGCTTGGCGGCCTCGACGGCCAGGGCCAGCGCGAATTGCTGCTCGCCTTCTTCGGTGTGCTGCGTGGCCTGTCGGGCCAGATCCTGATCGACGGCAGGCCGGTGGCGATCGCCAGCCCGGCCGCGGCGCGCGATGACCGGATCGGCATGGCGTTGATCCCGGAGGACCGCAAGACCGAAGGCTTGATGCTGCCGATGACGGTGCGCGAAAACCTCTCCTTTGCCGCCCTCGATCGGCTGTCCAGGGCCGGCATCATCGATCGCGCCGCCGAGCAGCGGCTGATCGACGACATGGTCGGTCTTCTGGCGATCAAAACCGCCGGCCTCGACATTTCGGTCGGCGCGCTGTCCGGCGGCAACCAGCAGAAGGTCGTCATCGCCAAATGGCTGATGCGGCAGCCGCGCATCATCCTGCTTAACGACCCGACGCGCGGCATCGACGTCGGCACCAAGCAGGAGCTTTACCAGTTGATGCGCAAGCTTGCCGACCAGGGTGCGGCGATCCTCTTCTATTCGACCGACTATGACGAGCTGATCGGCTGCTGCGACCGCGTGCTGGTGCTCTATGATGGCGCGGTCAAGCGCGAACTGGTCGGCGCCGAAATCACCGAGCGGGCGCTGATCGCCAGCGCGCTCAACATTCACGAAGAGATGCCAAGGCAAGGAGCGGGCGCGTGAAGGATTGGCGCTACTGGCTTGCCGAACAGCGCGGAACGTTGCTGGCGTTCGGCATCTTCGTTGTCATGTTCGTCATCTACACCTCGAACCATCCGGCGGGCTTCACCGCCAACGTCGTACAAACGGCCTCGAACAAGGGCGTGCTGCTCGCCTTCGTCGCCATGGCGCAAACGCTGGTGGTGATCACCGCCGGCATCGATCTTTCGGTCGGTATGATCTTCACGCTGACCAACTGCCTGGCCTCGTGGCTGGTCGTCGGCACCGGCATCGAGACCGCCTTCGGCGTCCTCGCCGTGCTCGGCACCGGGCTGCTGTGCGGGGCAATCAACGGTGCGATCGTTATCTATGGACGCCTGCAGCCGATCGTCGCCACCATCGCCACCGGCGCGGTCTATTTCGGCATCGCGCTGCTGCTTCGGCCGTTTCCCGGCGGCTCGGTCAATGAAGGGCTCGCCGATGCGCTGACCGGGCGCCTGTTTGGTTTTGTGCCGGCGAGTCTGGTGACGCTGCTGGCGGTCGTGCTCGTGGTCTGGGTGCCGTTCAGCCGGTCGGTGCTAGGCCGCGCCGCTTATGCAGCCGGCTCCTCGGAGATGGCGGCCTACATGTCCGGCGTGCCGATCCGGCGTGGAAAGTTCGCCGCCTATGCGCTTGCCGGTCTGCTTGCCGCGATCGGCGGGCTGTTCCTGACGTTCTTCACCTATACCGGCGATGCGGCCTATGCCAGCGGCAACGCCTATACGCTGTTTTCGATCGCCGCGGTCGTGCTTGGCGGCGTGTCGCTGTTCGGCGGCAAGGGCAGCGCCATCGGCGCGATCTTCGGCGCGCTTGCCTTCCGCACCATCGGCGACCTGCTGTTCGTCTTCGATTTCGATCCGCTCTGGCAGCCCCTGTTCCAGGGCGTCATTCTGCTGATCGCGGTCAGCCTCGGCGCGTTCGCCCTGTTTCGGGTCCGCAACCGGCTGGAGTGGTTCCTGTGAGCGAAACGACTGTGAGTGGTCTCGCCGGCCGCATGCCGAAATTCCTCCGCCGCGCCGACCCGGCGGTGCTGACGGCGTTCGCCTGTATCGTGCTGCTGCTGTTCCTCGGCAGCCTCTATTCGCGCAGCTTCCTGTCGCCTGAATACCTTTTGCAGCAGCTCAAGGTGGCGTCGTTTCTCGGCGTCATCGCGACCGGCATGATGCTGGTCATCCTGCTCGGCCAGATCGACCTGTCGGTGCCCTGGTCGGTGGCGGCCGGCGCCATGATGGCCTGCGCCGCGGCCGCATACGGTACCGTCGGCGTGGCGCTTGCCATTCCGTTCGGCATCTTCTGCGGTGTTCTGATCGGCATCGTCAACGGCATCGGCGTCGCCTATCTGCGCATTCCCTCGATGATCATCACGCTTGCCACCAACGCCGTCGCGCAGGGGCTGATGGTGGTCTACACGGGCGGTTTCTCGCCGCAGGATTCAGCGACTGGTGCGATGCGCTATCTGGCGACCGGCTTTGCCGTTCCTGCCGTGCCCAACGCCGTCCTCATCTGGGCGCTGATCGGCGCCGCAATGGTGTTCGTGCTGACCCGCACCGGCTTCGGCCGCACCGTTTACGGCATCGGCAATCGCGAGCGTGCCGCCTATCTTTCCGGCATCGATACAAGGCGCGTGGTGATGATCGCCTTTGCGGTTTCGGGCGGGCTCTCCGCCTTCGGCGGCGTGCTGTTGGCCGGCTATGCCTCCAAGGCGGCACAGTCGATGGGCGATGCCTATCTGCTGCCGTCGATCGCCGCGGTGGTGCTCGGCGGCACCTCGATCCTCGGCGGGCGCGGCTCCTATCTCGGCACCGTCGCCGGGGTAATCCTGATCACCCTCTTGCAGTCCATTCTCTCTGTCATGCAGATGCCGGAGGCGGGACGGCAGATCATCTACGGCGTCGTCATCGTCGCCATGCTGCTGCTCTATGGCCGCGCGCCGGCAAGCCGCTGACCTGCATGACCGGTAAAGACGTGGCATATAAGCCGGCGAGCACTGTTCGAACGACACCCGCCATCGTGGTGATGGGCGTTGCCGGCTGCGGCAAGTCGGTTGTCGGCGAAGCGCTTGCAGCGGCATTGGGCGCCGTCTTTATCGAAGGCGACAGGCTGCATCCGCCCGAAAACGTCGCGCGCATGGCGAGCGGCCAGCCGCTCGCCGACGCGTTGCGCGAAGGCTGGCTCGACGCGATCGGCCAGCGGATGGCCGCGTCGGTCGCAAGCGGGCAAGGTGTGGTCGCCGCCTGCTCGGCGCTGAAGCGCAGTTATCGTGATCGCCTGCGCGGCTTTTGCCCGGATGTCGTCTTCGTTTACCGGGAAATCGACCCGGCAACAGCAAAACAGCGCGTCGGCAATCGCAAGGGCCATTTCATGCCGGCAAGCCTGGTCGACAGCCAGTTCGCCACGCTCGAGGCGCCAGCGGCGGACGAGGCGGCGATAACCTTGGATGGCACGCGTCCGGTCGCCGACACCGTCGCGACTGCCTTGAGCCTGCTTGCGCGCTAGATTTGCGACGTCAGTTCGACTGGGAAATCGTCATTGTCGGCGTCGCGCATGGCCGCAAGGCTGCGGTTGTCCAGCACCTCGGCGATCGCCTGCCGGACCTCCAGCATCATGTGCCGAACCTGGCAGGTCGCCTCGTCGCAATCCTCGCAGCGCTGGTATTGCGTGCGGCTGGCGCAGGGGATCGGCGCCAGCGGCCCGTCGAGGACACGCACGACATGGCCGATCTTGATCTCGGAAGCCGGCCGGGCAAGGCGGTAACCGCCTTCCTTGCCCTTGCGGCTCTGGACGAAGCCGGCGTTACGCAACTCGCCCAGGATGGCATCCAGGAATTTCTTGGGGATGTTATTGGCGACCGCAATGTCGTTGACGAATGCGAGCTGGCCGACCGGCAGGCCCGACAGATGCACGAGGGCCTTGAGGCCGTATTTGCCTTTTTTGGTAAGCATGCCCCGAGTCAACCCATGAAGCCCCAACCACCCGCGTCTGGCGGCTGTTTGTGTGCAAATCATGACGGTTTGATCACGCGAAGCCGTTCGCGAAAACAAGCCGTCCGTTCTCACGGTAGGCACAAACGCGTTGATTCTTTGTAACGTTTTGGACGGAATGCGCCCGGAAAGTGCCAGAAATCACCTTTCGCGGCGCGAAAGCAAAGAAGCCGGCAAAGCCGGCTTCTGTCAAAGTTGGAAGATCGCCTCAGCGGCTGCCATAAGTCTGGTCGAGCAGGCCGTCCGCTGCAAAGTGCTCGGCCTGGACCTTGGCCCAGCCGCCGAAGACGTCCTCCACCGTCAGCAGACGGACATCGGGAAACTCAGCCTTATATTTGGCGGCGACCGCCGCGTCCCGGGCCCGCAGGCCGTTGCGGGCGGCGATGTCCTGGCCCTCCGGCGTATAGAGGAAGTCGAGATAGGTCTTGGCGAGATCGCGCGTGCCATGCTCGTCTGCAACGGTGTCGACGATCGCCACCGGAAATTCCGCCAACAGGCTGACCGAAGGCGTTACCTGCTCGAACTTGTCCTCGCCATACTCCTTGCGGACGCCGCGCGTTTCCGACTCGAAGGTGATGAGTACGTCGCCGATTTCGCGCTGCACGAAAGTGGTGGTCGCGGCGCGCCCGCCGCTGTCGAACACCGGCACGTTGTTGAACAGCTTGGTGACGAACTCCTTCACCTTGGCGTCGTCGTCCTTGAAAGCTTCCTTGGCGTAGGCGGTGGCCGCAAGATAGGTGTAGCGCGCATTGCCCGAGGTTTTCGGATTGGGGAAGATCACCTGGACATCGTCGCGCACGAGGTCGTTCCAATCCTTGATGTGCTTCGGATTGCCGGCGCGCACCAGGAAGGAGGGCAGCGAATAGAATGGCGAGGCGTTGTCGGGAAAGTCCTTCTGCCAGTCGGCGGAGATGAGGCCCTTCTTGACCAGGAAGTCGATGTCGATGACCTGGTTGAACGTGACCACGTCGGCGCCGAGGCCTTCGGCGATGGCGCGTGCTTGTGCCGAGGTTCCGGCATGCGACTGATCGATGGTGACGCTGGGGTGGCCGGCGACGAACGCCTTGTTGACCTGCGCAAACAGTTCGCGGCCGACATCATAGGAAGCATTGAGCAATCTGTCGGCCGACCAGGCTTGGGAGGATGCGAGGACCAGGCCGGCCAATGTGGCGACGCCAAGCAAAAATCGCTTCATGAAAACAGGCTCCAATGCCATGAGCTTAATGCCGGACCATAGCGGCAAGGCATCGTGCGCGACGAGGCACGCAGAGCGGCCGCTCCACGTTGTCGATAGAAGAAATATTCCCGCTGTGGGCGATTTCTAGTTTTTTCTTTCAAGCAGAGTCTCAGGACAGCTTGGCAGCGGCGCCGATGCCGTCGGCGTTGCGTCAAGAAAAGATCAGCCAAGTTGCACAAGAAGGTCGAGGAATTGCTGGCTGAGATACCCGTCTTGCCGCTCGATGTGCCGGTGGATGCCGAGCACGGCGCGATTCGCGCAGAACTGGAAGGCAGGGGCCAGACCATCGGCCAAAATGACCTTTTTATTGCTGCCCACGCCTGTACGCTGGGAACTACCCTGGTGACCGCCAATACCAGGGAGTTCAACCGGATCAAAGGCCTGAAGGTCGAGAACTGGCTGGTGTAGCGCCTGATAGAGGATCAAGCAGCCGGAAAAAGCTTCCAGCGCCGCGGCCTAAAAGCCACGCGACTTTTCTGCGCCGCCGGATGATCGACGGGCAATTCGATCTCGACCCGCTGACGTTCGCCGCCGATTTCGAGCTCGACCCGCCTGGTGCCGGCGACGCGGCGGCTGGCGGCGACCGTGCCGGCGATGCAGCCGTTGCATTCTTCCACCAGATCGACGTCGTGCGGGCGAAAGAACAGCGTCGCTTCGCCTTGCGGTGCGTGCGGCGCGGAAAGCCCGATCGGCCGGTCCGCGATCCAGACCTGGCCGTCCTCGACCTTGACCGGAAGCGAACTCGATTCGCCGATGAAGCCGTAGACGAAGGGCGAGTTCGGAGTGTCGTAGATTTCGTCGGCGGTGCCGACCTGCTCGATGCGGCCCTGGCTCATCACCACGACGCGGTCGGCAAGCTCCAGCGCCTCTTCCTGGTCATGGGTGACGAAGACCGTGGTGTGGCCGGTGGCGTCGTGGATGTCGCGCAGCCAGCGGCGCAGTTCGCGGCGCACCTGCGCATCGAGCGCGCCGAACGGCTCGTCGAGCAAAAGCACGGCCGGTTCGATCGCCATGGCGCGGGCCAGCGCCACGCGCTGGCGCTGGCCGCCCGAAAGCTGTGCCGGATAGCGTTTTTCCAGACCGGAAAGCTGAACGAGGTTGAGGAGTTCCG
>NZ_JAMYSY010000061.1:0-29046 GCF_040322175.1 Mesorhizobium sp. M0185
GAAAACGACGCAAAACAACCGTTGCAGGCAGGGCGCCGTCCACATATGGATCCCAGGGTCTCCGCGACGGAGCTTCGCTCCTGCTCCGCCCAGGGATGACGAAATTGGGAGGCTTCGGCCAATCCCGAATGTGCAGCGCTACCAGTTCATGCTTTCTCGTCAGCCTTCGGCCAGTAGGTGCCGAACGACCAGACATTGCCTTCCGGATCGCGGCAGATGAATTCGCGGCTGCCATAGTCGCGGTCGGTGAGCTCTTCCAGAATCTCGGCGCCGGCGGTTTTTGCCCGCGCGTATACCGCGTCGGCGTCAGCGACCGCGACATAGATCGACTTGCCGCCGCCCGACCCGGGCGCGCCGACCATCTTGCCATAGGCATCGTCGCGCGCCGTGCCGAGCATGATGATCGAAGAGCCGAATGCGAGTTCGGCGTGGTGCACCACGTCGCCTTCGCCATGGCGGGCGCGGATGCTGAAGCCGAAGGCCTCGCACAGCCAGTCGATCATGTTGCCGGCATTTCTGTAGCGCAGCGCCGGGTAAATCCGCGGTGGTTCGGTGTTGTTCGGCATGGCAGATCTCCTTCAACGGGTTGTCGATCAACCCAGTCTGGGCGAAGGCCGGTTGCGCGTCTTGAAGAAATGTTACCTCGCGGCAAGCGCCGTCGGCGCGACGCCTGCCAGGTCGCGAAACTCGCGTACCAGATGCGCCTGGTCGGCATAGCCGCAGTCGGCGGCGATGTCGGCCCAAGCGCTGTTGGCCTGTCTCGACAGGCCAAGCGCATGGTTGAAGCGGACGATGCGCGACAGCGTTTTTGGGCCGGTGCCGATAGCGTCCGAAAATTTTCCGGTAAGATGCTTGCGGCTCCAGCCAAGCTTTTCGGCCAGCGTCGAGATGTGGGTCCGCCCACGCGTCGAGACGATCGTCTCATAGGCCCAGACCATTTCGGCCTGAGTGCGGTCTGCGGTTGCCAACCGATCACCGACGAAGGCTTCGGCGATGGCAAAGCGTGAGCTCCAATCCGGCGCATTGCCAAGCCTTTCGCGAAGCGCGATGCCTTCGACGCCGAGCACGTCATCCAGGCCGACCATGCGGTCGGTCAGTTCGCTCATCGGGCGGCCGAAGAAGCGACGAGCGCCGAGCGGGCTGAAATTGATCTGCACACAGCAGGCGCCGCCGAAGGATTCGATCACTACCGGCCCGGCATAAAGGCCGGCGGCAAAACTGGCGAAGCGGTCATTGTCGCCCGGGTCATGGCCGAGCCCGATGGCAAAGGGTTCGGCAAAGCTGATGACCAGCGGCACGGTCAGCGAGGCATATTCGATGGCGCGGAAATGGCCTGGCATGGTTTCGCGAAAGCCGCACATGTCGGTGACGACGCCCTGAAACCGATGGCTCGGCGCGCGCCGCACCATCTCGAACCGATCGAGGCCTGGGCTTTCGTGGCGGCTGCGGTCTTCGCTGTCGGGCATGCGCTTTCCTTCCGCCACGCGACTTTAACAGACCATCCGTCGGAATCAAAAGCGCCCCGCGTTTTGCCGGGCGCGCCGAGGTTCCGGAGATTATGAATTGTCTGGACGTGTTTAGGCGCCGCGCATCAGGCAGCCGGCGGCCAGCACGATGTAGGCGATGACGACAATCCACGCGGCATTCAAAGGGATAAACGCAAGAACGCCAAGCGCGGCGAGAACGCCGATGATGGCGATGACAAGGGATATAATGAAAATAAGCTGGGTAGGCGCACTGAGATTCATGTTCGGTCCCTCCTCAACATGATTCGTACAGCGGCATAGTATCAGGCGCGCGGTCACACACCAATGAGCGCACGCAGGCGGCTTTTCCATCATTCGCACCCCGTTTGCGCAAATCCGATTCCGCGCTACCTTCCCGACGAATCGGAAGGGGCTGATGGCGATGGGATTGCTGGACCAGATACGCTCGATCTTCGACGGCGACCCCGGCGTGCGCAAGGTCGCGGACGATCCGGTGCTGTCGGCGGAATTGCTGATGCTGTTCCGTATGATCCTGGCCGACGGTTCGGTCAGCGAAAGCGAAATGACCGCCTTCAGGCGTATCTGCCGGGACGCCTTCGGCATTCCCGAAACCAGCATCGACAGCGTCATCGAATATCTCAACGAATTCGGCTACGAGACCAACAGCTCGCAGGCCGTCGCCCAATTCCACGACCTCGACGTCGAACGGCGCAAGCTGCTCGCCCGCCACATGGCCGAGATCGCCAAGGCCGATTCGCAACTTGCCGGGAGCGAGATGCAGCTGTTGCGCCGCACGCTCGACCTGCTCGACATCGGCCCGGCCGATTTGGTCAAGCCGCAAGGCTGAGGCATCGGCAGGATTGTGGCGCACTTGGCCGTGGTGACGCGGTTCAGCCAGCGGCGGGTCGGCGAATAGATGAAGCTTGTCGTGACCCCGTTCGCATAGGTGATCGACTTGGTTTGGCCATCGGCTTCGTAGATCGTCGAGGTAATGAAGCCTGAAGCCGAGAGCAGCTTTGTTGGCGGCGGTATATTGCAGCGGGGCGGCCGCCGTGCCGAAGTCGAGCTGCACCGGCAGGTATTGCGTGCGCAGCGTCTGGCCGGAGGCATCGCGCACGCTGGTCGTGGTGTGGGTCAGCGTGCCGATGGTGACGTCCTGGCGGGCAATCTTGCCGAAGCCGTCATATTTGGCGACCTGCGTGGCGGCAGGGTTGGTGGAGGTGGTGAGCTGGCCGATGTTGTAGAAGCCCGCCGCCGCCTGATCGTAGGTGTTTTGGGTCAGCGTCACCGCGCTGCCGCCGGACGCCGTTGCCGTCTTCAAGGTCAGCCGGTCCATCTGGTCGTAGGCCAGGCTGGTGACGGTGCCGCGGGCATCGGTCTGGCTGGCCAGCCGGTTGGCGCCGTCATAGACGTAGGACCATGAGCCGAGGTCGGGATCCGTCCCAGAAAGCCGGTTGCCGGTCGGCAACGTTTGGTTTAAGTTAGATTATCCACAAGGTCGACGCCGTCAGCGTCAATTGGTTAACCCCCTTCTTCTATAGAATTATCTACTATGATTGCGTTATCCTTTCCATTATAGACAAAGCTCTCTAGAGAAATTCCGCGCTCAATTAATCTTGATATGCAGATCTCAGATCCGTATGAGAATATAATTGAAACCAAACCGGAGTCTATGACAACATCTATAATATTAATAGACTGCATGTAAGCAAGTATAGAGCACGAAATTTTCGTATTCACTATAATAGTGGCGTCTCTCTATCAAGGAATATTATGATACTGCCGTTTTCGTACTTAATTGAACGAAGTTCTTTTCCAATTAGATTTTCCTTTAGGTGATTCATATGGCGTTTACTTTCTCGCGTTCAGTTTGGAATATGTGCGAATGGATGTTCCCTTGAACTCGTCCCCCCCGGGAGTTCCAAAAGTGGCCCCCGGTGTAAGGGTTCAGAGATTGTCTAGTAGGACTTGAATAGACGTTATACCCATTCGGATACCCTGGACTTGCCGCACTCGGGTTTGTCGCGTTCATCATTCTCAGATTCGTCGTTTCCTTGGTCAGGCAGCTTTGCTCCGCTCTGCGTCAAGCCCTTCACTTCGTGCGGCATTCATGCAAGCCCGAACGCCAGGACCAGGAAGCCCATCGCTCCGAACCCGGCGTGGATAACCATCCCGGCCCATGTGCTGCGACGCCGCTGGACGACATAGGGCAGCAGCAACGTGATCGGCACAAGGGTCAACAGGACTTGCCAGGGGAAGGCAGCGTGGAACAGCAACCACGGGATCCCATTGACCAGCCAAGCCCGCCTGCCGAAGGCAATCTCTTGCCGCGGCAGCGCGAAACCCCGCCAGACAAACTCTTCCCCAACGATGTTCAGCACAAAAAACGGAAGCCACGCGCCGAGAATCCAGTATCGGCCGGGACCGAGCGGCTCGAAAGCCATGAACGAGGGATTAAAATTCTTCCCGTCTTGCAGCATCCGGAGCGCGGCGCCGATGCCGCCGGTCAACACGCCGACGGCCGCCAGCCCTCCAACAGCCCAGAGCCAGTCGCCGCCATTCATCGGGCGAAGCCATAGCCGCGCGCCCAACGACCCCGGCCTTCCTGAACGCCGTTCCCGATATAACAGCAGGGCAGCCGTGAGAAGCAGGGGGCCAAAAAGGACGATGCTTGCGGCCAGGAACCACATCACCACAGGCTCTGCCCCGGTGGCGGAGACGAACGCCGGGACGGCTACCCGCGTTGTCAGGAACAGCAGCAGAGCACCTGCGCCGAACAGAGCAGCGGAGCCGCCCAGGCCCAGCGGAGGAACCCGATCAGGCTCCGGCCCGTCGCGCCTTTCATAACCGTTTGCTGTCAATGGCCATTCTCCCGCCCGTGTGCCGAACGAATAAGGTTAAGCCGTGCCACGAAGCGACACAGCCGGGTCCCCGCTGCTCCGCAGCGTCGCGGCGTTCGCTGGCCTTTCATCGTGCCACCGGCACGATGAACTCGCTTTGCGAACCGGCCGCTTACCCCTGTTCGTGCAGCCGTTTCGCGATCGCCCGGTGCAAATCGGGAGCAGCAGTGACCAGCGCCTTGGCCGCCTCGGACTGCGGGTGGTCGAGCACTTCGTTCGTCCTGCCGCGCTCGACGATCTTGCCATCATGCATGACCATCACCTCGTCGGTGATGGCGCGGGCGACGGTCAGATCATGGGTGATGAACAGATAGGCGATGCCGAGTTTTTGGTTGAGCTCGGCGAACAGATCAAGAATCTGCGCGCGGATCGAGACGTCGAGCGCCGAGACCGGCTCGTCGGCGACGACCAGCTTCGGCCGGGTGATGATGGCGCGGGCGATCGACAGGCGCTGGCGCTGGCCGCCCGAAAACTCATGCGGATACTTGTCCATGTCGCCTGGTGAGAGGCCGACCTCGTGCAGCGCATACGCCACCATCTCGCGCCGCGCGGCGGGCGCCGGCTTCTTCTCCAGCACATGCAGCGGCTCGGCCACCAATCTCTCGACCTTCTGGCGTGGGTCGAACGAACCATACGGGTCCTGGAACACGACCTGCATGTCGCGCCGTGCCGGCTTCAGCTCCGCCTCGCTCTTGCCGGTGAGGTTATCGCCGCGGAAGCGGATCGTACCGGCCGTTGGCTTGTCCAGTGCCAGGACCATGCGAGCAAGCGTCGACTTGCCACAGCCGGAACGCCCGACGAGCGCCATCGACTGGCCGGGCGCCATCGAGAAAGAAACATCGTCGACGGCGCGGATGGGAGCCCCTCGCTTGAGCAGCGATATGCGCCGTGCCGGATAGTCGCGCGTCACGCTCTCTACCTCAACCAGAGGTTTTCCTTGGCCGACGCTGTGCCTAGCCCGCGCGGGCACATGCATCGAGGCCTGCGCCAGCTGGCGCGTATAGGGATGAAGCTGTCCGGACAGAATGCGCGCCGTGTCGCCGGCCTCCATCACCTCGCCATGGCGCAGGATGGTGATGCGGTCCGCCATCTCGGTCACCACGGCGAGGTCGTGCGAGATAAGCAGCAGCCCCATGCGGTTTTCCGCAACGAGGTCGCGCAGCAGGTCGAGGATCTGCGCCTGCAGCACCACGTCGAGCGCGGTCGTCGGTTCGTCGGCGATCAGCAGCTTGGGCTTCAGCGCACAGGCGATGGCGATGACGACGCGCTGGCGCTGGCCTCCGGACAGCTCATGCGGATAACGCGACAGCGGGAACTGCGCCGCCGGCAAGCCGACCCGGTCGAGCATTTTTCGCGCCCGTTGCTCGGCGTCAGCGCGGCTCGTCCTGGTGTGCCAGCGAATACCCTCGGCGACCTGCTCGCCGATGGTCTTGACCGGGTTGAGCGCCGTCATCGGCTCCTGGAACACCATGCCGATGTCGTCGCCGCGCAGTGCGCACATCTGATCCTCGCTCGCCGCCAGAATATCAATGCCGTCGAAGGTAACGCGTCCGGTGGCGCGTGCCGCCCAGGGCAAGAGCTGCATCACGGTGAGCGCCGTCATCGACTTGCCGGAGCCGGATTCGCCGACCAGCCCCATGACTTCGCCGGGCGCGACGGACAGCTCGATGTCCCTGAGGATGGGCGTGCCGCCGATGGCCAGCGACAGCTTCTCGATTTCGAGCAGGCTCATCGCTGCCGCCGCGATTTCGGATCGAGAATGTCGGCAATGCCGTCACCAAGCAGGTTCAGGCCAAGCACGGTGACGACGATCGCCATGCCGGGAAAGATCGCCATCCATGGCGCCACCACCATGCGGGTCTGGGCGTCGAACAGCATGCGGCCCCAACTCGGCATCGGTGGCTGCGTGCCCAGCCCGACATAGGAAAGCCCGGCTTCGGCCAGTATGCCCAGCGCGAACTGGATGGTGCCTTGCACCAGCAGCAGCGTGGCGATGTTGGGTAGCACATGTTCGATGCTGATCAGCGTCCTGCTCTTGCCGGCGGCACGGGCGGCGAGGATGAATTCGCGCGGCCAGATCGCCAGGGCACCGGCGCGGGCGACGCGCGCGAACACCGGGATGTTGAAGATGCCGATGGCAATGATGGCGTTGAACGCGCCCGGCCCGAAGATGGCGGTGATCATGATTGCCGAAAGCAGCGCCGGAAAGGCGAAGACCAGGTCGTTCAGCCGCATCAGCACGTCGTCGGCGGTGCCGCCGCGCGCCGCGGCAAAGGCGCCGAGTGGCACGCCGACGCCCATGCCGATGCCGACCGCCACCAGCGCCACGGCAATCGAGTTGCGGGCGCCGACCATGATCATCGACAGGATGTCGCGACCGAAATGGTCGGTGCCGAACCAGTGCGCCAACGATGGCGCCTGGGTCTTGTCGGAAATGACCAGCCTGGTGACGTCGTAAGGCGTCCACAAGAAGGAGACGATCGCGACCGCCGCCACCAGTGCGGTGATGACGAAGCCGGCGAGGAACGAACGGTTTCGAAACGCCTTGGCCAGGATGCCGGCAAGGTTCTCGTCGGGGATGTCGATGTGCAGCGTCATTGCCGGCCTCTCAGGCGCGGATCGACCACCGCATAGGAGAGATCGACAACGAAATTGACGACGATGACCGCGGCGACCAGCAGCATGACGACGCTCTCGACCACGATCAGGTCACGCTGGTTGATCGCCTGGAACACCAGCCGCCCGAGGCCGGGCAAATAGAAGACGTTTTCGATAATGATGGTGCCGGCAAGCAGGAAGGCGAATTGCAGGCCTAAAATGGTGACCACCGGGATCATGGCGTTGCGCAGCGCATGCCGCCACAAGACAAGGCGATAGGGCAGGCCCTTGGCGCGGGCGGTGCGGATGTAGTCCTCGTTCAGCACTTCGATCAGTGCCGAGCGGGTGACCCGGGCGAGGATCGCCGCCTGCGGCAGAGCGAGGGCGATTGCCGGCAGGAGCAGCGATTTCAATGCCGGCCAGACGCCGGCGCCCCAGCCGGGAAAGCCGCCGCCCGGCACCAGCCGCAGCCAGACGGCGAACAGATAGATCAGCATCAGCGCAAACCAGAAATTGGGCACGGCGACGCCAAGCTGGGCGGCGCCCATCGCGATCGTGTCGCCGGCGCGGCCGCGTCGGCTGGCGGAAAACAGTCCGACCGGAATGGCAATGACTGTGGACAGCGCCAGCGCCATCAGCGCCAGCGGCAGCGAGACGACGAGACGCTCACGGACCAGATCGATGACCGGCACCGAATAGGTGTAGGAACGGCCGAAATCGAGGCTCAGCAAGCCGCCGGCCCAATGCAGATAGCGCAGCACGACGGGAGCGTTGAGACCCATCTGGTTGCGCAGCAATTCGATCTGGTCGGCGCTGGCGTTCAGGCCGAGCATCAGCCGCGCCGGGTCGCCGGGAATGATCTCCAGCATGGCAAAGACCACCATCGAGGCCAGAACCAGCGTGACGATGGCGATGGCGAGGCGCTTGAGGAGATAGGCGGTCATGAGCCGCCTGATGCAAGCACTGGGCGAAGCTTGCGTTCCCGCCCACCCCCCTCTGTCCTGCCGGACATCTCCCCCTCAAGGGGGGAGATTGGCAGTTTCCACGCCGGCACTGTCCTTGCAACGCTAGTGGTTAGCGAAAGCGGCGGTGAGGGCTCAATCTCCCCCCTTGAGGGGGAGATGTCCGGCAGGACAGAGGGGGGTGTGACGGAGTGCAACTTTCGCCTTTCTGTCAGCGATCAATCCGTCCACTTCACCTTGGTCAGGTCGTTGGCCTGGATCGGGGCGTTTTCCCATAGGCCCTGCAGTTTGGCGTCCCAGACGCCGACCTTCGGCAATTCGTAGAGGAAGCCGACCACGGCGTCATCGGCCAGGACCTTCTGCGCCTCGCCGAGCAGCGTCATGCGCTTGGCCTCGTCGGAGGTAAGGTTCAGCTCGTCGATGATCTTGTCGAAGGCCGGATTGTCGTAGTTGAAGTAATAGTCCTTGCGCGAATAGATATCGATGTCATTGGGCTCGGTGTGGGAAACGATGGTCAGGTCGTAATCCTTCTTGGTGAAGACCTGGTCCAGCCACTGCGCCCATTCGACCGGGATGATCTCGAGATCGATGCCGATTTCGCGAAGCTCGGAGGCGATGATCTCGCCGCCAAGCCGCGCATAGGAGGGCGGCGGCAGCTTCAGCGTCGCCTTGAAGCCATTCTCCAGGCCGGCTTCCTTCAGCAACTCCTTGGCTTTCTCCACATTGTGCGGGTAGAGGCCGGTGAGGTCGACATAGGCCTTGCTGGCGGGTGACATGTGCGAGCCGATCGGCACGCCGAGGCCGGCCGAGGCGCCGTCGATGATCGCCTTGCGATCGAGCGCAAAGGAAATCGCCTGCCTGACCTGCAGCTTGTCGAAGGGCGGCTTCTTGTTGTTGATCGACAGGATGGTTTCACCCTCGGTCGAGCCGATCACCACCTTGAAGCGCGGGTCGTCCTTGACCTGGGCGACGCTGTCGGGGTCGAAGAACGGAAAGGCCTGGACGTCGCCGGAAAGCAGCGCCGGAACGGCGGCGGCGGCATCCGGAATGATGCGGAACTCGGCCTTGTCGAGGAACACCGGGGCGCCCCAGTAATTGTCCGACTTGACCAGCGTGATCGACGAGCCCTTGGCCCAGTTCTGGAATTTGAACGGGCCGGTGCCGATCGGTTTTTCCTTGTTGGTGTCGGCTGTCTCAGGCGCGACGATAACCGCGTCGCCCCAGCCCATATTGTAGAGGAACGAGCCTTGCGGGTTCTTCAGCGTGACATTCACCGTCGTGGGATCGACGACCTCGACCTTGTCGATGGCGGCGAACAGGCTCTTTTGCGCGTTGACGGAATTGTCGGCGCGGGCACGATCGAGCGAGAATTTCACGTCGTCGGCATCGAAGTCGCTGCCGTCATGGAATTTCACGCCTGTATGCAGCTTGAAAGTGTAGACCTTGGCGTCGTCGGAAATGCTCCAGCTTTCGGCGAGATCGGGCAGCACCTCGCCGTTCGGGCCGATGCGGGTCAGGCCCTCGAAGACATTGGCATAGAGTACCTCGTCGATTGCCGCCGCGGCGCCCGCCGTCGGATCGAGATGAGGGGGTTCGAGCGTAATGCCGATGACCAGGTCGGTGCGCGCGGCCATCGCCGAGGTTCCGGCGGCCAACGCCAGCGCCGCAGCGGCCAGAATGGTTTTCCACAATTTCATCGTGCAACTCCCCATATGCTAAAACACGTGCTCAAAACCCGGCGGATAGAAGCGTGAATTTGCCGCCGAGTAAATTGCGTTTCGTACCGTCCGCCGACGCCGGGAGGAATGTTTTTCCGCCCATGGCCGGATCATAGCGGGCCGGCGCCCCTCAGCAGAACGCCGAGGCCGATGGCCATCACCTTCGCCGAGTCCAGCATGTCGGCAATGCCGACCCATTCATCGGGCCGGTGGGCGAGATCGAGGATGCCCGGGCCATAGGCGATGCAGTCATAGATGTGGCCGATGCGGGCGATGTGCTTCTGGTCATAGGTGCCGGGCGAAATCACGTAATCCGGTTCGCGGTCGAATATCTCCATAATGCCTTGCGCGACCGCCTTAACCACCGGCGCATCGCGCTCGGTCATCAGCGGCAGCACCTCCATCAGATCGCGGATTTCGTAATCGAACTTTTTGCGCTCGCGCTTCAGCCGTTCCAGGATATCGGTCACCTCGCTCTTGACCGCAGCGAGATCCTCTTCGAGCAGGAAGCGGCGGTCGATGGTCAGCCGGCAGGAATCGGGCACGTTGGGCGAGGGCAGGCCGGGCCGGAAATCCTCCGTCTGGCCGCCATGGATCGAGTTGATGTTCATGGTCGAGCGTTTTGCGCCTTCGGGCACGACCGGCATGCGCGTCATCTTGCGGTCGAGCGCCGGAAACAATTCGTCCTCGAAGGCCCGCAGCACGGCGCCCATATGGCGCACCGCATTGTCGCCGAGGAACGGCATCGAGCCGTGCGCGATCTCGCCCTTGGTCTCGACCTCCGCCCACCAGACGCCGCGATGGCCAAGGCAGATGCGATCCTTGTTGAGCGGCTCGGGAATGATGACGTGGTCGACCTTCGGTCTGGAGAAATAGCCGAGCTTGGCCAGATGCGCGACGCCGCCAAAGCCGCCGGACTCCTCGTCGACCGTCCCCGAAATCTCGATGGCGCCGGGAAAATCGGGAAAGACCTCCATGAAGGCTTCAGCGGCGATGATCGAGGCGGCAAGCCCGCCTTTCATGTCGCAAGCGCCGCGGCCATAGACCTTGCCATCCCTGACGATGCCGGCGAACGGATCGAGGGTCCAGCCGTCGCCGGGCTCGACCACGTCGATGTGCGAATTGAAGTGCACGCAAGCACCCGGCGCCCGGCCATCGAAACGGGCGACGACGTTGACGCGCGGGTAACGGTCAGTGTCGGCGGGCGTGCCCTCGGCACGGATGAATTCGATCTCAAAACCGCGCTTCTTCAGCCGCGCGCCGATAAATTCGGCACATGGCCGATAGGCTTCGCCGGGCGGATTGATGGTTGGAAAGCGGATCAGATCCGCAGTCAGTGCAACCAGATCATCGGCTCGGTCATCGATAGCCTTGAGGAGCCGTTCGTTCGGTTCGTTCATTCGGCGAATTGAGCAGCGGATGAGGGGGTTTTGCAAGCCCGATGGCGAATTGCGAGGCGATTGCGTGTCGTTACGGCAACTATCGCGGGAAATCGTTCAAATTCGCTGCTTTGGATTGGTGAAATCGTCAGGGAGTGGGTGTTAGCTCGCTGGCTTGCCATCAAAACGCTGGAGAACAGCGCGAGGGCAGGCAGGCAAGGGGCATCAAAGGGGTTTGATTGCATGAAAAACACTGTTCTCATGGCAGCGGCATTGATGGCGATGCTGTTCGGTTCGTCGTTCGAGAGCCGGGCGGCCAGTCTGGTCGCGAACATCGACATATCCTCACAGACAATGACGGTAAGATACGGGCTTTCGTATTACCGGTGGAGCGTTTCCACCGCCCGCAAAGGCTACATCACGCCGCGCGGCAGTTACCGGCCCCAGCGGACGGCCCGGATGTGGTATTCGCGCAAATACGACATGTCGCCGATGCCCTATTCGGTGTTCTTCCGCGGCGGCTATGCTATCCACGGCACCGGCGCGATCCGGCAATTGGGGCGCCCGGCATCGCATGGCTGTGTGCGCCTCCACCCCAGCAACGCCGCCGCGTTCTATTCGATGGTGCGCAAAGCCGGCTTCGGCAATACGCGGATCCTCGTGACGAATTAGGGCCTGCTCCTCGGCCCGCAATAAAAAACCCGCCGGAGCGGCGGGTTCGTCGGGGCCAAATAGCACCATACCGAAATTAGTAGCATAGCTGCCGGCACAAAGCAAGAACAAAATAGGGCCGGTGCCCAAAAAGATCGTTCCGCTCAGGCGGCTTTGTCGCGCACTGTCGCCGGCCGACGCTTTTTGCGGCCGCTGATCTCCCAGCGCTTGTGGAACCACATCCACTGGCCGGGGTCTTCGCGCACCCAGCGCTCGACCACGTCGTTGAGAAGCTGGGTGGTGGCGCGGACGTCGACACTGCCGCCGGCGGTGCGCGGCAAGGTGAGCTTGTCCTCGATCTCGAGCCGGAAACGGTTGTTCGGCAGGCGCACGCAGCGCGCCGGGTAGACATCGCAATCGTAGTGCCGCGCCAGGGTGCCGAGAACGCGGTTGCTCTCGCAGGGGCGGCCGAAGAATGTCGTCTCGAGCCCGCCCGTGAATTTCTGGTCGACCAGCACGCCGATATTGCCGCCTTTCTCGAGGATGGCCGCAAGTGCGAACGAGGCACCGGTCGAAGACGGCAGCAGCGATCCCATGCTCGAGCGGCGGGTCGAGAGGATGTAGTCGGCGAGGTAAGGGTTGTTGGGCGGGCGAAACAGCGCCGTGATGTTCATGCCGAAGGTCGCCGCCGCCACTGGCAGCAGCTCGAAATTCCCGAGATGCCCAGTGAAGACGATATGCGGCTTGTCCTCGCCGGCAATGCGCACGAAATGCTCCACGCCCTTGACCTCGACACGGCCCGGCTTCGTCGCAGCGGGATCGTAGTCGAACAAAGCATCGAGAAAGATGTATTCGGCGGCCAGGCGGGCCATGTTGCCCCACATGTCGGAAGCGATCGCCTCGATCTCGGCATCGCTCTTTTCCGGATAGGCCTTGCGCAGATTGTCGACGGCGACCTGATGGCGCGCTACCCAGGGGCCGATGCGGCGGGCAGCGCGGTCGGCGAAATTGAGCGCGCTGTCGGGCGGCAGCAGGCGCAGCGCGGAGATGATGAACATCGCGACCCGCGCGACCAGCCAGTAGTTGAACTGGCGAAGCCGCCTGCCATAGCGGAATCCCAGGTCCCTGCGGATCTTCCTGAAGGCGTTGCCGATCATTCTCAGCCGACGCGCAGGATGATCTTGCCGAAGACGTCGCGGCCTTCCATGCGTTTCAGCGCCGCATCGATGCCGTCCAAACCGACCTCGGTGTCGATCACCGGCGCGACAAGGCCCGCCGCCATCTTCTGCATGGCGTCGGCCATGTTTTCCATGCGGCAGCCGAACGAGCCGAGCAGCTTCAGCTGCTGTTGGAACAACTGCATCAAATTGATCTGCGTCGACACGCCGGAGGTCGAGCCGCAGGTGACCAGCCGACCGCCGCGTTTGAGGCACAGCATCGAGGCGGCAAAGGTGTCGGTCCCGACATGCTCGAACACCACGTCGACGCCCTTCTTCTTGGTCAGCTTGCGCACGACGCCTTCGAAGCGGTCGTCGCGGTAATTGATGACGTGGTCGGCGCCGAGCGCCTTGGCCTTGTCGATCTTGTCGTTCGAGCCGACGGTGGTGATGACCGTGCAGCCCATCTTCTTGGCCAGCTGAATCGCGGCGGAGCCGATGCCGGAGCCGCCGGCATGGACCAGTATCGTCTCGCCGGGCTGCAGCCGGGCATTGTCGAACAGCATGTGCTCGACCGTGCCGAAGGTGACAGGCGCCACCGCCGCGCCGATTTCGCTCACGCCGGGCGGAGCTGGGACCAGAAGGCGCGCCGGCAGGTTGATCTTTTCCTGCGCAAAGCCGTCGAGATGGAAGCCGTGCACGCCCGAAACATGCTCGCAGAGATTGTCGCGGCCTTCGCGGCAGGCGCGGCAAAGACCGCAGGTGCGGGCGCCATAGATCGACACCAATTGCCCGGGCACAAGGCTGGAAACGCCGGGGCCGACCGCCTCGACCTCGCCGGAAGCCTCGGCGCCGACGACCAGCGGCAGCTTGCGCTTGGCAAAAGCCATGCCGCGCCAGCCCCAGACGTCGATGTGGTTCAGCGCCACGGCCTTGATGCGCAGCGTCACCTCGCCGAGCGCAGGTTGCGGCGGGGGCGGCAGGTCCACCGTTTCAAGGCGGCGGTCCTCGATAAGTTGCAATGCGCGCATGGTGCCTGTCGGTTCAGTCTGGCTGAAAAAGGTCGCTTAGACCGGTTCCCGCGCCATGACAAGGCAGGTGTTCTGGCCGCCGAAGCCGAAGGAGTTCGACAGGACCGTGCCGACCTCGGCGTTGCGCTTGGTGTTCGGCACCACGTCGAGCACGATTGCCGGGTCGGGATTGTCGTAGTTGATGGTCGGCGGAATGACGCTTTCGCGCATCGTCATCAGCGAAAATGCGGCCTCGACGGCACCGGCAGCCGATAGGGTGTGGCCGATCATCGACTTATTCGACGAGACCGGCATTGACGAGATCCGCTCGCCGAACACCGTCGACAGCGACAAATGCTCCATCTTGTCGTTTTCGGGCGTCGAGGTGCCATGGGCGTTGACATAATCGATCCCGTTCTCACTCAAGCCGGCATCGGCAAGGGCGGCGCGCACCGCCGCGATCGCCGGCGAACCATCCGGCTTGGAGCGCGTGCGATGGAAGTCGTCGGCCTTTTCGCCGCAGCCGCGCAATATGCCGAGAATGGTGGCGCCGCGGGCAAGTGCTGCCTGCAGCGATTCCAGCACAAGGGCGCCCGAGCCTTCGGCCAGCACGAAGCCGTCGCGGTCCTTGGAGAAGGGTTTTGAAGCCTTTTCGGGGATGTCGTTATGGGTCGAGAGCGCGGACAGAAGCGAGAAGCGGATCAGCGCCTCGGCGGTCGCCGAGCCGTCGGCGCCGATCGACAGCGCCCTGTCGCATTCGCCGCGGCGGATCGCCTCGACGCCGAGCTGGATCGCCGTGGCGCCCGAAGCGCACGCGGTCGACAGCGTAATCGGCAGGCCGCGCGTGCCGAAACGGTCGGCAAGCCGGTCGGCAATCGAGCCGAACTGGGTGGTCTCGAAGATGTCGAGTTCCCTGAGGCCGCGCGCTACCCGCAGCAGCCTCTCGGCACCGGTGTCGTGCCTGTCTGAATTATTGGGCGTGTCGAAATTGTAGAGCGAAAAGCGCTCGCTCCAGTCGAGCTCGACCGGCGGCGAAGCGAGGAACAGCGGTCCGCCGAAATCGCCGGCATCGAGGCCGGCCTCCGACATCGCTTCCTGGGCGGCGGTTTCGGCAAGCTCATAGGTGAGGAGACTGGCGCCCTTGGAACTCGACGGCAGGAAATCGACCATGCCGGAGATGCGGGTGTTGAGATGATCGACCGGGAAGCGGGTGATCGGATGGATGCCGGACTTGCCTGAGGTAAGTGCCGCCCAATTGTCGGCTTTGCCGACACCGAGCGACGTCACCACGCCGATGCCGGTGACGGCGACGATGGGCCTGCCCATGTGGTCGTTCAGATTGGCCATTTGTTGTCCAAAAACCTGTTTCTCTTGGAGCGTCGGATCGCCCGAAAACCGCGCCACACTTTTCGGTCCGATGCTCTAGGCGGCTTTGATCAGCGCCATGCCCTCGAATTGGTGATAGCCGATCGCCGTTGCAAGGACGGTCTTCGGGACACCGGCAAACGGTTTTTCGACTGTGGCGTCGAACACGGGGTAGGCGGCCTTGCGGTCGACAGCCAGCGCCGCCAGCGCCACGGCAAAGGGGAACTGCGCTTCCTTCATGTGACCGGTCAGCGTCGAAAAGCCGCGTGCGGCGATCGCCGGATTGGCCTCGAGCGCCGATTTCTCGGCGGCGGTCGCGGCATGGGCGCCCGAAGCGCCGGAGATCGCGAGCAGCTCGCCATTCGGCAATGCGGCTTGCTTCAGCAGCACGGCGATCTCGCCGTCGAGTTCGCCCCGCCGGCGCCTGGCGCGGCCGGACAGGACCGGGCCGAGTTCCGCATAGATCTTCCGGCCACGGCTTTCCGCATGCTCGCGCTGCTCCAGGACGAGAAACGCGCCGCCGGATCCGGTCACCACGCCGCCGCCTTCGGCGCCTTGCCTCTGCCAGACCGGCCGCCACGGACCGCGATGCAGGTAGCCGGCCAGTTCATAGCCGAGCAGCATGTCGGAATGTTCGGTCTGGAAAGCGCCGCCGACCAGTATATGCGTCGACTGGCCGGAGCGGATGCGCGCGGCCGCGGTCTCGACAGCGGCAACGCCGGCACCTTCCTCGCCCATGAAGGTGCGCGACGACCCCGTCACCTTGTGGACGATCGAGATGTTGCCGGCGAGCAGGTTGGAAAGCTGTGCCAGAAACAGCGTCGGGCGCAATTCCGTGGTCAGCTTCTCGTTGAGCAGCACGTCGCGGTCATTGCGGCTTTCCGATGCCGCGAGAATGGCCGCGTCGACCGCCTCGTCGCGCTCGCCGCCGCCGGCGGCCACCACCATGTCCATGGTCGCGCAGAGTTCGTCATTGCCCTTGATGCCGGCATCGTCGAGCGCAAGGCCGGCCGCATAGGTGCCGAGCCTCTGCCAGGTCTCCATCTGCCGCTGGTCGCCACGCTTGGCGATCTGCAGGTTCCAGTCGATCTCCGGCAGCGGGTGGACCGTATAGGGCGAGAAGCGCGAGGCCTCCAGAACCGGTTCAAGGCGCGGCTGGACGAGCTTTTGCCAATGCGCATCCGGACCCTCGCCCAGTGACGAGACAAGGCCGATGCCTGATATGACGACGTCGCGGGGGTTCATGGGCGGCTGTTGTGGGTGAGGGCGCGTCAAGCGCTGTGCTTAGATGGCGTTCTTGGCGGCGACGAGCGCGTCGATCTTGGCGCACAGGTTCTTCATGACGAAATAGTCGTCGGTCGAGGCCTTGCCGTCATTGACCTCTTGCGTCCACTTTTCCAACGGCACCTTGATGCCGAATTCCTTGTCGATGGCAAAGACGATGTCGAGGAAGTCGAGGCTGTCGATGCCGAGATCGTCGATGGTGTGGCTTTCGGGCGTGATCGTCTCGATGTCGATCTCGCTGGTGTCGGCGATGATCTTGGCGACTTTGTCGAACGTGGTGGACAAGGGCTTTTCCTTCGATTGCGGGCGGAATCTGTCCGCATGTGTTTTGGGCTGTCTAATCGGTTTTTCCGGGCAGGAAAAGGCCTGATACGCCGCGCGCAGATGGGATTGCTGTTCTGCCAGAGCAATAGGGGTCGCTGGCAACCCCTCCCGGCGATATGCCGAAACCGTCCCATCTTTGATCATTGGGTGTACCAATGTACCATGGTACAAAAGATCTATGACCATAGAACGCGTGCAGACCGGGGTGCGCCTGGAAAAACGATTGGTGAAGGTGCTCAAGGCCTTGGCTGAGCATCGCGACGTGAGCCTGGGTGACCTCATCGAGGGCATCGTGCTGCATGCTTTCGAAGGCCGGACGCCGTTCTCCGCGGCGACACTGGAAACAATCGGCCAATTGAAGCGCATCTACGAAATGGAGCTTGCCGCAGCGGACAGCCACGGTCTGGCGGAAACCGGCGGGGAGGGCGGATGACGAGCCATCTTGCGCGCAGCCACAGCATCGTGCTTTCGGGGCCGATCGACCGCGTCTTTCCGCTGTTCACGCCGATCGGAGAGACCCTTGGGTGGACGGCTGGCGCATCGCATCCGCTATGTTCGCGTTACGCCGGATTCGCGTTTCGGATTTGTCGAGGTGGCCTGCCGACCGACCACTAACGGAGGCACGGAGGCGTCGATTACCTATGCGTTCACGGCCTTGGAGCCCGGCAGGAGCATCCTATCTGTCCGAACTTACAGAGGACGCGTTCGCGGACATGATCGAGGGATGGAAGCTCCGTGTCGACGCTTGGCTGGTAGCGGTGAAAATCTGACGCCAGGTAACTTAAACGAATTGCCACTAAGGGTGGAATGTTACCTTCGTCTCGTAGATGGGAACGAGCAAGTAGCGGACAAAGCGGTCGCTCAGTGAGGTTTCCTGCGTTCTGTGCCTTGATGATGGGACAATTCTTCGCCGCTGATCGGAGCAACACCCGTGGCCATGCATTCCTTCCACATCCACATCCCGGATGAACAGATCGAGTACCTACAGCGTCGTATCCAATCGACAAGATGGCCGTCGTCGATCTTCGCATACGGGTGGGACGACGGTACTGACGTTGATTTCCTCAGAAAGCTTTCACGTTACTGGGAATACGATTTCAGGTGGCGCGATCACGAAAAACGTCTGAACCTGTTGCCTCAGTTTAGGGTCACGATAGACGGGTGCGACATCCATTTCGTTCATCAGAAAGGAAAGGGGTCAGCACCCTTGCCGTTGATCCTCACTCATGGCTGGCCCGGCTCCTTCGCCGAGTTCGAGCACGTCATTCCGCTGCTCACGGATCCTGCCAAATACGGCGGGGATGCCGAGGACGCCTTCGATGTCGTCGCACCGTCGCTTCCGGGTTTCGGCTTCTCGTCCCCGCCGCATCAGGCCGGCGTTAGCTCAAAGCGTGTCGCGAAGCTGTGGCGGGCGCTGATGCGCGAATTGGGATATGATCGCTTCGCCGCACAAGGTGGCGACATCGGCGCAGGCGTCTCGTCCTGGCTCGCTCGGCTTTACCCGGACGACCTTATCGGATTGCACCTGAATTACATTCCAGGCAGTTTCCGCCCGAACCTCGGTCGCGACGACCCACCTGTCACGCCGGAGGAGAAGGCATTCCTCGACAGTGCGGCGAATTTCGCCGCAACGGAGGGCGCCTACGCTTTTCTGCAGGGGACCAAGCCCCAGACGCTAGCCTTTGCACTGACAGATTCCCCAATCGGGCTAGCCGCATGGATTGCCGAGAAGTTCCGCAGTTGGAGCGACTGCGAAGGCGAACTCGAACGCGCCATCCCTCTAGACACGCTGCTTACCGACATCTCGCTCTACTGGTTCGGTAACACGATCGAGGCCTCACTCCGGATTTACAAAGAGAACCGGCTCTGCCCCCTGATCTTTGGGCCAAGGGAGCGAATAACACCGCCCCTCGGCGTTGCAGTCTTCCCTCGAGAGCTTCCTATGCCACCTCGCTCCTGGGTCGAGCGAGTCTTCCGTGTCGAGCGCTGGACCGACATGCCGAAAGGCGGACATTTCGCGGCGATTGAGCAACCCGAACTCCTGGTCGAGGACATCCGGGCCTTTTTTCGGCCGCTGAGGCTCCGGCCGGCAAAGTAAGGACGAAAACCTGCCCGTTGTCACGGCTCGGAAGTCCTGATGAGACGGTAGCATCGCATTCGCCTTCGTTAAAAGCGCTCGTTGCTCCTGACTAAGGTCAATGTCGACCTTGGACTCGACCAAGACCTCATCGCGGGTCGGAACCGGTATTCCGCTTAAGGTTCCAAGCGCTAGATTTTCACTTCAACCGGCTCCGGCCCGGTCAGAAGGTAACGCGGCCGAGTACCCGCAGGCCGTCGCCCTGCGGCGCGACGACCACGGCTTCGCCTTCGCGCGGCGAGATGCCGGTCAATTCCTTGATGTTTTCGAGATGCGTGACCATGACCAGATTGTCGGAGCCGGAATAGCCGCGGATTTCGGCTACGATCGCAGCGATCTGGGCGGCCTTCTCCTTTTCGTCGGTCTTCAGCAGGTCAAGCGGTGCGAACGGCTCCGGCTCGCTTTCGAAAGCGATGCGGGCGGTCTCGAGGCAGCGGCAATAGCGGCTGGACAGCACGCGCTCGACCGGTGCCGCGCGGGCGCCAAACAGCGCGCCGATCTTGCGTGCCTGCTGCTTGCCGCGCTCCGAGAGATTGACCTGGGTTGCACATTTGCCGAGGTCGAAATTGGCCGCATCGGTGGTGCCGGTGACCATGGCATGGCGGAGCAGGACCACATGCCCGCCGTCGCGCAGCAGCGCCCAGCCGGCTTCCGTCGCATGGGCTGTGGCGGAAACGGCAAGCAACAGCAGCGCCAGCACAAATCGAAGCATCGGACATCCTTTTCGGGTGACCGGCAGGCGGGCCCCGGTGACCGGCATATAGGGATGGCAAAGCCGGCTGAAAGACAAGCCGAGTGCAACCTGCGGCCGAAAAGCCTATTTCTTCGCCATCTGCTTCTTCACCAGATCGATCTTGCGGTCGGTCAGGGGGATGGGGAGTGTGTAGCCGGCTTCGGTAAAGCCCTGCTTGGCGTTTTCGAAGAATTCGATCGCCTTTTGGTATTCGGCATTGCCGCCGCCATAGCTGCCGCGGTTCCAGTGGACGTCGCCGAGATTGTTCTGCTCGAAGGCCCATTGCATCGGCTGGCCTTCGCGGGTGAAGACCTTGAGCGTTGCCTCGAAGGCGGCTTCGGCTTCATCCAGATATTTGCCGGTGCGTTCGAGATTGCCGAGATTGATCAGGCTCATGCCGATGCCGTTCTGCGCGTTTGCCCAATCGACGGGCGAGGTCTCGAAGGTCAGCACCTCCAGCGCCGCCCGGCGCGCGGCGATCGATGCGGCCAGTTTGCCGGGATCGGCCTCGCTCATGCTCAGCCATTGCAGCGCCGAGCCGAGGCCGGCCTGCGCCAGTGCCCATTGCCGCGGCGTGGTCTCGCGCTTGTATTCGCGCAGTGCATCGCGATAGGCCTCGATCGCCGCCTCGTAGTGCACCGGCTTGTCGGTCACGCCGCCGAGCAGTTGCAGCGTGTTGCCGAGATTGTAGTGGGTCATCGCCCAGTCGAGCGGAAACTCCTTTTTGGTATAGACGCGCCGTGCCGCCCGGTATGCAGCAGCCGATTGCTCAAGCCTGGCAGGATCGCGCGTGCGCTGGCCGAGCGTCTGGTAGATCGAGCCGAGATTGTTCTCCGCCGAAGCCCAATCCGTCGGAAAACGCTGGCGTGTGAATATGATCAGCGCGTCGCCATAGGCGGCAGCCGCCTCTTCGAGCAGGCCGGTGCCGAGATCGAAACGGGCAGCACTGCTCAGCGCGTTGCCCAGATTGAGACGGCTGCTCGCCCAGGAGAGTGGGAAGGTGTCGCGTGTGCGGATTTCGAGCGCGGCGCGGAATGCCGCGGCTGCCTCGTCGATTTTTGCCTTGTCGTTGCGTTGCGTGCCGAGAGACACCAGCGTATTGCCGAGGTTGTTCTGGACCATCGCCCACTGAACGGGCGCCTTTTCGCGCGTGTATTCTTCAAGCGCCAGCCGGTATGCGGCCTCGGCCTCGGTCAGGCGCTCGCCGACCGGTTCGCGTTCCGAAAGCGCGTAAAGCGCAAGGCCAAGGTTGCTTTGCGAGGCGGCCCAGTCCAGCGGGACTTTGTCGCGCGGCCGCTTCTCCAGCGTGGCGCGCATCGCCACCACCGCCTCGTTCAGGCGTTTCGGGTCGCTCTCGCGTTCGCCGATCTTCAACAGCACATTGGCCAGGTTATTCTGGGCGGCCGCCCAGTTGAGATCATCCTTCTCGCGCTCGAACACGGCAAGCGAATCGCGAAAGATCTTCGCTGCCTCTTCCAGCCGGTCGATTTGGCGCTCGCGCTCGCCGATCGTCTGCAGCACCACAGCCATGTTGTTGCGGGTGATCGCCCAGTCGCGGTTCTGCTCGCCATTGGGGATGAAGTTCAGGATGACGCGGTAGGCGTCGATGGCGTGCTGCAGCGCTTGCCTGTCGCCGGTGGCGCTGCCATGCGCGTTGAGCGCTTCCGCCTCCTGGTTCTTGTAGTTCCAGCGCAGCCTGTCGTCCCATCTCTCGACCAGCGAGAAGGCCTTGCCGTAATCGTTGGCGGCCGACAGATAGTCGAAGACCAGCGCCGAAGCGTCGGCGCGCCTGGCATAGATCGCCGCGTCGGCAAGACGCTTCTGCCTGACCAGATCCTCTGCCCGGTCGACCACGCCGCTGGCCTGCTCGACCCGGCCCACCGCCTGGTCGAGGAAGTTGCGCGCAGTGACGATGGCGCCCTGGCCGATCGCCTTGTCGGCCGAGGCGACGAGGCGGCTGATCTCGGGGTCGTCGGTGCGCAGCGCGTCGCGCTCGGAGATCATCTTCTTCAGGCGCTCGGCCTGGGCGTCGAGCAGCTTTTGCAGGTCGGTGGGGTCCTCCGGCATCTTTTCGGTGCCGAGCGCCTTCAACACGCCATAAAGCGCGTCGAGCGGCACGCCGTCCTGCAGCGAGGCCAGTTCCACCTGTGCCCGCGTGGGGTCAGGCAACTCGGCGATCGTCAGCAGCAATTGCCGCCGCTCGCCGGTGATCAGGCCGTCGTCGCCGGTCGGTTCCTGCGGTGCTACGCCGAAGTAGAGCAGCCGGCGAAGGCTTTCATTGACCCATGGCCGCTGCTTGGCCTTGGTGTCGAGATAGACCTCCTCGGTCACCATGCGCATGACCGAGCCGAACTCGGTGCCCTTCATCGCCGCGAGGTGGCGCAGAAGTGCCGCTGCGTAGGGGCTGTTTTCGCCGACGATGCCATCGAGTGCCGGCCGCCCCGGCTCGGCGGCAAAGCCAATCACCGTTCCCAGATTTTCCGTCGCGGTCGCGTTTGCCAGTGCCCTGGCGCCGCGCACCGGCTCCAGGCCGCCGGCGCCAATCGGCGAGGCCGAGGCCGTCGGCGCCCGGCGCAGCACCGCATCCGCCGGAAACGGGTTGGTGCGGCAGGCATCGAGCAGCATGATCGTTACCGGCACGGTCGTCTTCAGTTCGTCCATGACGGCGGAAATCGGCACCAGGGCCTGATCGGCGTCCTTCAATGAAGAAACGTCAGCGTCGACCGGCACCAGATAGTTTTCGCCGCCAGCCTCGATGCCGTGGCCGGAATAGTAGATCAAGGCGACGTCGGCGTCCTCGGCATCCTCGGCGAAACGTTCGAGGTCGCGCTTCAGCTTTGCCGTGTCGCGGTCGGTGACGCTGCGCGCGTCGAAGCCGAGATCGGTCAGCATCTTGGCGATGTCGCGGGCGTCGTTGGCCGGGTTGGGAAGAGCCGCTATGTGCTGGTATTTCGACTGGCCGACAATCAGCGCCACGCCCTTGAGGCTCGCCGGCTCCGCCGCATGAGCCGAGGTCACCGCGAGGCAAAGCATGGCGCCGACGAAAGCCGTCAGCCACGCCTGCTTGAAGAAGTGCTGATTTCCGACAAGGCCCATTCGCCGCGTGTCCCCCGACAACCCTGTATAGCGCCGGCATCCAACCATGAGCAAATTCGGGCAAGATCCGAGCGGCCGGATTGTTGGCCGGTACATTCGCGAGGGAAGGGCGATTGCGCCGCCGCCGGGGCTCGCCTATCACGGGAAAAATGTCTCCGCTTATCGAAACCGTCCTCTTCGTCTTCAGTCTCGTCGGGCTCGGCTATCTTGCCGGGTTGACCGGCTATTTGAAGCCGGCGAGCGGCGAGGGCGTATCCGAATTCGCCATCAACGTGGCAATGCCGCTTTTGCTGTTCCAGACCATGGTAAAGGCCGATTTCCACGGCGTGGCGCCGTGGTCGCTATGGGGCGCTTATTTCGCGGCGGTTGCGCTCACCTGGGCCACCGGCCATCTGGTCATTACGCGCATCTTCGGGCGGGACGCCCGCGCCGGCGTCGTCGGCGGCGTATCGTCGTCCTACTCCAACGTCGTCCTGCTCGGCGCGCCCTTCATCATCGGCGTGTTCGGGCCGGCCGGGTTCGAAGTGCTGTCACTGCTCGTCTCCATTCACCTGCCAGTGATGATGATGGCCTCGATCATCCTTTTCGAGATGTTCGGCCGCGGCGGCAGCGAGCCTGTGCATCCGCTCCGCGTCGTCAGGAGCTTTCTCAGGCGGGTATTCATCAATCCGCTGATCATAGGCATACTGGCCGGGCTGGCGTGGCGCTTCACCGGTGCGCCGCTGCCGGTGCTTGCGACGCGGCTGAGCGACGCGCTGGCCGGCACGGCCGCCCCGGTGGCGCTGTTCGCCATGGGGCTCAGCCTGCGCCGTTTCGGCATTTCCGGCAATGTAAGGCCGGCGCTGGCGCTGTCGGCGCTGAAACTGTTCCTAATGCCGGCGCTGGTTCTCGGCCTGGTCTGGCTGATCGGCCTGCCGCCATTGACGGCCAAGGTGGCGGTCATGGTTGCGGCGTTGCCGTCCGGCATCAATTCCTATCTCATCGCGGTGCAGTTCAACACCGGCCAGGCGCTGGCGTCGAACCAGATGACCATCGCCACCGCCTGTGCGGTCGTGACCACTGCGTTTTGGCTGACCGTGGTCGTCCATGTTTTTGGATAAGAACTCGGGTTTTTGGATAAGAACCCGGGTTTTTGGATAAGAACCCGGCTGCATCGCCTCTCGCTTTGGCTGGCCCAAACCCTATATGCCATCTTGTGATTGCTTGCGGGGCTTGCCCTGGGCTAAGAGCAGTGGCTCTAGCGATGCTATCGCGCACGTCCATTCACGAAATCAGCGACCGGCCCGCCAGGTGCCGAACGGAGGCGAGATCATGCTTCAGAAGACCAGCCATTTCATGCGGCAGGCCAATCTCATCAATGGCGAATGGGTGCAGGCCGATTCAGGCCAGACGGTCGACGTCAACAATCCTGCCACCGGCCTCAAGATCGGCACGGTGCCGAAGTCGGGCAAGGCCGAGACCCGCCGCGCCATCGAAGCCGCCGACGCGGCCTTCCAGACATGGCGCAAGACCACCGCGCTCGAACGCTCGAAGCTGTTGCGCAAGCTGCACGACGCGATGATGGATAATCAGGACGTGTTGGCCGAACTGCTGACCATCGAACAGGGCAAGTCGCTGTTCGAATCGAAGGGCGAGATCGGCTCGGCCGCGTCCTACATATTGTGGTTCGCCGAAGAAGGCCGCCGCACCTATGGCGACGTCGTGCCGTCGCCCTGGGCTGACCGCCGTATCCTGGTGACCAAGGAACCGGTCGGCGTCATCGCCGCCATCACGCCGTGGAATTTCCCGTCCTCGATGCTGGCCCGCAAGCTTGGCCCGGCGCTTGCCGCCGGCTGTACCGCCGTGGTCAAGCCGGCGTCGCAGACGCCTTATTCCGGCCTTGCCTGGGGCGCGCTTGCCGAGGAAGTCGGCTTCCCTAAAGGCGTAATCAATATCCTGACCGGCGCCGCCGGTGAGATCGGCGACGAGATCTGCGCCAACCCGCTGGTCAAGAAGATCACCTTCACCGGCTCGACGGAGGTCGGCAAGATCCTGATCCAGAAGTCGTCGGTGACGGTCAAGAAAGTGTCGATGGAGCTCGGCGGCAACGCGCCGTTCATCGTCTTCGATGACGCCGATCTCGAGCGGGCCGTCGCCGGCGCCATCACCGCCAAGTACCGCAATTCCGGCCAGACCTGCGTCTGCACCAACCGCTTCCTGGTGCAGGCCGGCATCTACGACCAGTTTGTCGAAAAGCTGGCTGCTGCGAGCAACGGGCTGAAGGTCGGTTCCGGCCTCGAGGAAGGCGTCCAGCAGGGACCGCTGATCGACGAAAAGGCGGTGGAGAAGGTCGAGGAGCTGATTGCCGACGCTACCGCCAAAGGCGGCAAGGTCGTCGCCGGCGGCAAGCGCCACGCGCTCGGCGGCTCGTTCTTCCAGCCGACGGTGATCGCCAATGCGACGCCGAAGATGCGCTTCATGAAGGAAGAAATCTTCGGCCCGGTGGCGCCGGTATTCAAGTTCGAAACCGAGGAAGAGGCCGTGGCACTCGCCAACGACACCGAGTTCGGCCTGGCCTGCTATTTCTACACCGGCGATCTCGGCCGCGCCTTCCGGGTCATGGAAGGGCTGAAATACGGCATGGTTGGCGTCAATGAAGGGCTCATCACCACCCCTGAGGCGCCGTTCGGCGGCGTCAAGGAATCGGGCCTCGGCAAGGAAGGCGGCCATCAGGGCATCGAGGACTATCTCGACACCAAATATGTCTGCATCGGCGGACTTGGTCTCTAGAAGCCTCATGCGGTAATACCGAAAACGACCCTGAGCCGCTTCGGAAAAGGCCAGGCTGGCGTCGAGCAACGAACTTGCGAGCATGGCGATGAAGGACGGCGAGGTTTTCGGCACGACGCAGGCGGGCGAGGAAGTCCGCCGTTTCACCATTCGTGGCGGCGGCCTTACCGCCAACATCATCGGCCTGGGTGCGATCATCCAGGATCTGCACCTGGCCGGGCACGAGGCGCCATTGGTGCTCGGCTATGATCGTTTCGAGCACTATGAGACGGATACCGCCTTCTTCGGCACCGTCGTCGGGCGCTATGCCAACCGTATCCGCGACGGCCGCTTCACGCTTGCCGGCAAACGCTACCAGACCGAGCGCAATTTCCTCGAAAAGCACACGCTGCATGGCGGTTCGCAAGGTTTTTCGCGCCGTGCCTGGGCGGTTTCGCTGCATGGCAGGGATTTTGTAACGCTGACCCTGCACGACCCCGACGGCACGATGGGCTTTCCCGGCGCGCTCGACGTGACCTGCACCTACCGGCTCAAGATCCCCGGCACGCTCAGCGTCGAACTGACCGCCACCTGCGAGGAGCCGACGCTCTGCAACCTCACGCAGCATTCCTATTTCAACCTGGATGACGGCGGCACCGGCGACATTCTCGACCACCGGCTGATGCTGAATGCCGGCGCCTATCTGCCGGTCGACGCGGATCTGATCCCGACAGGCACGGTCAAGCCGGTCGACGGCACGCCCTTCGATTTTCGCCAGGCGCGGCCGCTGCGCATGGAGACCGAGGGCGAGCAGCTCCCTTACGACCAGAATTTCTGCCTCGCCTCGACGCGCGGGCCGCTGAAGCAGGCGTCGTGGGCGCAAGGCGCGAATTCCGGCGTCGAGATGGAGCTCTGGACCACCGAGCCAGGTGTCCAGCTCTATACCGGCCAGTACCTGGCACCGTCCTCGCCTGGACTAGGCGGACGCCAGTACAAGGCCTTTTCGGGCTTCTGCCTGGAGCCGCAAATCTGGCCGGATGCGCCGAACCGGCCGTATTTCCCGCAAGCCACGCTGTGGCCGGGCCAGATCTATCATCACGTGACGGAATACCGGTTCAGGCTGCCTTAGGGCATGACCCCCGGAAACCGGCATGGTTTTGCTGCGCTGACCTCCGGTTCGGAAAGGATCATGCAAAATTCAAAGTGTTATAGCGTCCTTTGCGCGTCCATGACGCGCGGCGCTCTGGAGTCAAAACGCAATCACTCTGAACGACCGACTTCGAACCCTCTCGGACCTTTGACGCCGAGAGCCCTGACGACGCAAGTTGACCCGTTGAAGACGTTCATCCGCACCCGGTCGAAAGTCAGGAACGGCTGACGAGCGGTCATTCACCGCGCGGCCAACGGCGCGTTCTGGCTCCGATGCTTCCATGGGTGTAGGGTTGTGCCATAAAGAGGCGCATATGGCGGTTCCCCCTCTCAATCGGAAGCTGCTGGCGATCCTGGCGGCCGATATGGTTGGCTACTCGAAGGCGATGGAGGCCGATGAGGCCGGAACCATTGAGCGATTGAAAACCGTTCGTTCCGAGGTGTTCGACCCCGCCATCTCCCAGCGCCATGGCCGCGTCGTCAAGTTGATGGGCGATGGCGCGCTTGTCGCCTTCGAAAGCGTGGTCGACGCAGTCGCCTGCGCAGCGGAAATCCAAAGCGCGGCGGCCGCGCGCAATGAAGGTCTGCCAGAGCCTGAGCGCATCGTGTTCCGCATCGGGGTCAATCTGGGCGACGTTGCGCTGGTTGACGGCGATGTCTATGGCGACGGCGTCAATGTCGCCGCGCGGTTGCAGCAACTCGCTGAGCCGGGCGGCGTGATCGTATCGGGCACGGCCTTTGACCATCTGCAGGGCAAGCTTGATTTGCCCCTCGATTTCGCCGGCGAGCAGCAGGTCAAGAACATCAGCCGCCCCGTGCGGATGTACCGACTGAGGCTCGATGGCAAGCGGGTGCGTTGGACCTTACGCAAGGCGATGCCGCGCTGGACCAGGACGACTGCAGCGGCCATCGTCGTGCTGGCTCTGGCGGGTGGAGGGACCTGGTGGTTCTTTCAGCCCGCGCCGCTGGGGGCCAAGCCATCGGTCGCGGTGCTGCCCTTCAATAATTATGGCGGCGACGAGGCCACCGGGCGTTTGGCCGATGGCTTGACTGAGGATATCATAACCGACCTCGCGCGGTTTCCCGAACTTGAGGTCGTGGCCCGGAATTCGACGGAAGTTTACAAAGGCAAGCCGATGGATGCCCGCCAGGTAGCAAGTGCGCTCCATGTCGGCTTCGTACTAGAAGGCTCTATCCAGCGGCAAAATGGGCGGGTGCGGGTCACCGCGCAGTTGATCGATGCACAAACCGGCAACCATCTTTGGTCGGATCGTTGGGACCGGCCTGCTGAGGACGTTTTCGCCGTCCAGACCGAGATCGCAGAGCAAGTCACCAACCGTCTGGGCGGCGGCGTAGGGTTGATTCAGGCGGCCGGGCGGGCCGCGGCCAAACGTAAACGACCTGAAAACCTGAATGCTTATGATTATTATCTGCTCGGGACCGAGAAGATTGAAAAGATCACCATAGCGGATGAGGAGGAGGCCATCGCGCTTCTCAACCGCGCCGTTGAGCTGGACCCCGGGCTGGCCCGGGCCTGGGTAGAACTTTATCATGCTCATGGTATATTGGCTGGCTTCGGTATCAATCCCGAGAGCGAGATCAAGGCGGCTGCCGATGTGGCCGAACGCGCGGTGCGGCTCGATCCAAGTGACGCTGAGGCACACGCCGTGTTTGGTATGAGCCTCAGCCAGAAGGGCGACAACGCCCGCGCCAAGGCTGAGCTGGACACGGCCCTTCGTCTAGCTCCCGGTTCGTCCGAAATCCTGACATTCTATACCGGCTTTGCGGCACGCTTCAATGAACCCGAACGCGGCGCTCAGATGGTCGACCAAGTAACGCGGCTCGACCCGAACTACCCGATGTGGACGTCCAACTTCTTCGCCCCTGCCTATTTTATGGCCGGCCGATATGAGGACGCGTTGAAGATGCTGGAGCGCATGACGCCTAACAACTACGACAAGTGGAAGTGGGTGGTGCTTAGCAGCTCCCTTGCGGCTCTGGGTCGAATGGATGAGGCGAATGCTTCGGTTAGGGAAACTCTCAAGCAGTACCCGGACCTGACCGTCGAGAGCATGATTAATGAAGTGGGCTTGAGCACTAAAGAGCGCAGCCGGTTTATTGAAACAATGCCGCTCGCCGGCTTTCCGGCTTGCGCCAAGCCCGAGGCGCTGGCGAAACTCGCCAAACCTGTGCGATTGTCGGAATGCGAGGCGGGGGAGGCGAAGCCTCTCGGGCAGCCATAGAACACCCCTGTGCAAAGAAAGGAGTTGTGTGCGTCAAGTTCTGCAAAATGGCGTGGCATTGCGGTGACGTCGGCGTGTCCGCCGCGCAGCCCCCGTGTTTAGCGG
>NZ_JAMYSY010000062.1:0-27937 GCF_040322175.1 Mesorhizobium sp. M0185
CCGGTGGAAGAGACGCCCGCAGCATGCGTGAGTGTTGCAAAGCCAACGTCGTGCCGACGCCAGGCTTGGAGCGTGCGCCAGTCGAACCTCTGCCCGTCGCTGGCGCCCTCTGACCGCTGTCGGGACGAACTTTCTCCGATCCGGCTTGGCGTTCGTCGGTGCCCGCCCACGCAACTGCTCAGTGATCAGGGACGAGTGTTCTCGGGCATTCCGCTCGCGACCTCGTTTCGAACGTTTGAATACGCCCATTCGAGCTTGATCTCGCCGAGCGCGGCGCTAGCCCTTCCGATCTTGGCTATTGCCAATGCGTATTTGACCAGGCCTGCGCAGACGAACGCTTCAACTCTCAAAGTCACGACGCCGCAATGTTAGCATCACTCGTCGTAGCAATTTCTGAAATGCTCAGCTCGACGATCACCTGCTACAGTCAGCCTTGTTCGTCGCCCAGCGTTCACGAAGGGGACGCGCTAGCGAATCCCCATCACCCAGTTCACGATCACTACGTTCCCACCCGCTCACCGCTTGGCGCTGTCGCTGTCCGCTTCGGCCCGCGCGAGGAACTGCTCGGTCGTGGAGGCAAGATGGGTTTTCAGCCAATCCGCCATCGCGACTTCCTCTCGCAGATTCTCTTCGCAAGCCCGAAGGACCTCGGTTTCGCCGAGTGATCGAGCAGCGGCGATAAGGATCGTGTAGGAGGCGATTTCCATGTGCTCGAACGTGTAGCTCGCCAGCGATCCTTTCATCACCTCGTCTCCGGCGAAGACGCCGCTCAGCGATTGCGCCATCGCCGTCAGCTTGCCGCCAGCGTCCTTCATCGTGGATGAACCCTCGTCCATCTGATCGAGACAGGTCTTCAGCCGGGCAGCCTGCTGCTTCGTTTCGTCGAGGTGCTGTCGGATTCGGTCGCTCAGTTCGGGATAATTCTCGATACGGCTCAACTGCCCGTTCAACATCGTTTCTGCCTGCTCTTCCATGGCATGAGCATCTCTAAGCCATTGGACAAACCATTCCCGGCTTTCTGACATTTCGAATCTCCTTTGCTACTTAAGGAAAAAGTTTCGGAAGAAGACATTGTTCCGGAGCAAAGCCCGCCGAACGGCCCTTGACAGTCCCAGAGGATCAGCGACGTAGCGGCCCTCAATTCACCTCGCGAAAATCCTGCAGCGATGCGTGGGAAAGGCCAAGATCGCGGAAGATCGGCGCAAGGAAAACGGGCCATGGACGCGAGACGCGCCGATCAATCACACGTGCTCGCCGCTGCGCGTTCCATTACAAAGCCCAACTGGCACTGGCCCGCTTCCTCGCCTCGACGAGGCGCTGATCGCGGCCGCTGGCGCTCCGCATTGAGCCTCGTGCCTCACCGCACCATCACGGTCGCAAGGAACGCGACGGCCTCTCCGCTCGTTGATTGCTTTTCGAATCGAGCCGCCGTCATGCCATCTACTTCGATCCGCAAGATGGAATATGATCTGGATAGAAGGACCCTCTCGGTGTGGTTTGTCGCCAGCGGCAAGCGGTACGAGTTTGAGGGGGTACCGCCGGAAACCTTTGCCGCGTTCCGGGCCGCGTTCGCCAAGGGCCGCTATTTCAACGACCACATCCGCAACAATTTCCGCTACCGTCTGGTTGCGAGCGATAGCGACCCGGGATGACCTGACCTGCCGGCGGCTCAATCGTCCTGTCGCTCCAACCGGCGGTTGGTGGACGCGTTGCCGCTGTGGCGCTTAGGGTTGGTTACGGTCCGCGCTCACTTGGCAAGCCCACCCATCAAACACGCTGGGAAGTCACAAGGAGTATATGCACATGGCAACTGGAACCGTGAAGTGGTTCAACAGCACTAAAGGGTTTGGGTTTATCCAACCCGACGATGGCGGTCAGGACGTTTTTGTTCACATCTCCGCCGTCGAGCGCGCTGGTTTGTCGAACCTCGTTGAGGGCCAAAAGATCAACTACGACATCGAGCAGGACCGACGTACCGGCAAGTCTTCTGCTGGCAATCTCCGCAAAGCAGGTTGATTTCTCTCGCGCGCCGTGGCGAAAGCCGCAGGAGCGCGGCAAGTCACGAATGTACTGACCCCGCCGTGTAAAAAAGTGCGCGAGCTTGGTGTGATGGAGAGACCTGGGCAGCAGATTGCTGCAACGCATCAGAAACGATCGTGTGAACCAGCTTGTCGGGCAACGGAAGCCGGGAAGTCCCCTGCGTTTTTCGCGTTTGCGTCCTCCAGCGTAGGAGTTGGCGACGTGGGGTAGCCCCGCCGAGCACTTTAGCTTGTTGCATCCCACAGCAATGTCATTGAAGATAGCCTGAGTTGGCCCACATGGACATCGCATCGGATTTCTCCTTCCATTCGTCCGGCGCGTTCCGCTTTGGAGGTTTAAGCTGCCTTCACACTTGGCCGGGCTCAACAGTCCGGCCTTTTGCTTTTTCTCGGTAGGCTGCGGTACATGGTTATGATGCGCATTCGCACTGAACCGCTCGACAAGCATTAGGACCAGTCAGGATCATCAAATGGCAAATCCTCCACGCCGACCCACAAATCCGATGTCGGCCGCTGAAGCCGCCTTCAAGCCGATCAAAAAGCCGGCGGCGCCGGTTCGCGAACCGTCGGCTGCTCCAAATATCAGAGAGCTTGTTTCGATCAGGATCGATAGGGCGGTGCTGGACCACTTCCAGGAAGATGGACCGGGCTGGCAGGATCGGATCAACGACACCTTGCGGCGCGCTATCTCCAAAGAACCGACCAATGCCGATGACAAACGATCAGACGACTACTGATCGACACGGCGCTGATAGCGGCGACGCAGATGGAGTTGAACGGAAGCATAAGCGTAACCGATTGCGCACCATTTGGACAACCGACAACGCGCATCCTGGAATTTTTTCATCGAGCCGCGGCCGAACCCCTCTATGCTCCGGGCGGAGACCCGAATGGCATTTCGATTCGTACACACGGCCGACATTCACCTCGACTCGCCGCTACGTTCGCTGGCGCTGCGAAACCCTGATCTTGCCGAACTTGTGGGAGACGCCAGTCGCCAGGCATTTGTCTCGATAATAGACCTCTGCCTTGCGGAACGTGTCGATGCGCTCGTCATTGCCGGCGATCTTTATGATGGCGACCAGACGTCGATGAAAACCGCCCGTTTCCTGGCGTCGCAAATGACACGCCTCCACCAGGCCGGCATCAGGGTTTTCAAGATCCGCGGAAACCACGACGCCTTATCGCGTATATCGAAACAGCTCGTTTTTCCGGACACGGTCACGATCTTCGGCGGCCGCCCCCAGTCGGTGCTGCAAACGGCCGGCGGGCTTGACGTCGCATTCCATGGATTGAGCTTCGCGAACCCAAAGGCCCCGGAAAGCCTGCTGCCCAAGTATCCGGCGGCCCGGGAAGGGGCGGTCAACGTGGGCATCATGCACACCAGCCTCGCTGGATCGCCCGGTCACGATGTCTATGCCCCTTGCAGCATCGCTGACCTGCACGGCCATGGTTTTGACTATTGGGCGCTTGGGCACATCCACGTGCGCCAAGTCCATCCTGGAGCAAGCACCGTTGTGATGCCGGGAATGCCGCAGGGCAGGGACATCAACGAGGCCGGAGAAAAATCCGTCACTCTGGTCACGATACGAGATGACCGGTCCGTCGAGATCGAGGAAAAACTGACCAGTATCGCGCAGTTCGAGCGGGCGAGCGTCGATCTGACCGGGACGGTCGAATGGTCTGAGGTCGTCGGCCGTGTCCGGTCCGCGCTCGAAGATATCCGGGGTTCCGTCAGATCCCGCCACGCTGTGGTCCGTGTCGGACTGGCCGGGGCGTCGCCGTTGTCATGGGCGCTGATCCGCGACAGGGACCTGCTGCTGGCCGAAGCCGAGCAGGCGGCGGAGCAGACGGGCGACACATGGGTCGAAAAGCTTGAGCTTGACCTCGCTCCGCACAGCGCGGAAACAGCCGATGACGTCGCCGATCCGATTTTCGAACTCGCGCAATCCATGCGTGCCGATGTCAAGTCAGAGGCCCTCCGCGCCGAGGCGAGGCGCTTGTCCAAAAGGTGATTGCCGATCTGCCGCCGGAC
Source organism: Mesorhizobium sp. M0185 (assembly GCF_040322175.1). NCBI lineage: Bacteria > Pseudomonadati > Pseudomonadota > Alphaproteobacteria > Hyphomicrobiales > Phyllobacteriaceae > Mesorhizobium > Mesorhizobium sp. M0185. The sequence goes on from NZ_JAMYSY010000062.1 coordinate 4,075, forward strand.
GTGCGCGACTTCGCCGGAGGGGACGAAGCTGGGCTGGAACTGTTCATCGACAAGGTGCTTGCCACCGGTGCCGACCTGGTCACGGCCCGCCTCAAGGCAGGTGGAGCGCAATGAGGCTCCGGCGCCTTGATCTTATTCGTTATGGAAAGTTCACCGACGGGACGGTCGAATTCGGCCCAAGGCCGGAGTCCGGTCCCGACTTCCACATTGTGTTCGGGCTGAACGAAGCCGGCAAGTCGACCGCACTTTCCGGTTATCTGGACCTGCTGTTCGGTATCGAGGAACGCAGCCGCTACAATTTCCTGCACGAGTACAGCGCAATGCGTATCGGCGGGGTGCTCGAACTCGCCGGCACTGAGCACACATTCACGCGCACGAAGCAGCGCACGAACTCGCTGCTGAACGCAATGGAGCAACCGGTGAGCGAAGTGGCGATAGCGGCCCATCTCGCGGGTCTGTCGCGTGACGCATACGAGACCATGTTCTCGCTGGACGACGAGACGCTGGAAGCAGGCGGAAAATCAATCCTGGAGTCGCGTGGCGACCTGGGCAAGCTCCTGTTCACGGCCAGCGCCGGTCTTGGGCATGCGAGCGACACGTTGAGCGCGCTAGAGACCGAAGCGGACGGACTCTATCGCAAGCAGGCTCACGGAACCGAACTTGCGCTGCTCAAGAAGCGCCTTGCGGAACTCAAGTCACGCAGGGACGCGATCGACACCTTGGCATCGACTTTTGAGAGCCTTGAGGCCGAACGTCTTGACGCGGCGGAAAAATACGACCGCAGTATTGCTGAACGATCATTGCTGTCGGCTCGGCTTGACACCATTGCTAGGTATCTTCGCGCTATCCCGATCCTCGCCGACATCCGACGCAAAGCGGCCCAGCTTGCCGAGCTGCCTGACATGCTTCACCGTTGCGGACCTGGACAGGCACCGTCACCGGACTGATCGATGACGACGCCAGCCTGAGAACGCGGCTGTCAGGGAACATCGACGACGCCGAGCGCGTGACAATGAAAATCGACTCGGTCGATGTGGACGAGGCGTTCCTGGCAATGTCCGAGCGGGTTCGGGCGCTCGCGGACCGCAAAGTGCGCCATGTCTCCGCAGGCCTGGACCTGCCAAGCCGCAGGACCGAGCTGCAGATACTCGACAGCGCCGTGGCGACTTGCCTTGTCGCCCTTGGAAGATCGTCCGAGGCAAATCCGGCTGCGCTGCTTTTGCCTGCTGCCACAGTCGGCGCTGTTCGCGCCATGCTCGAAGAGCGATCGGGAATCGCCACCGGCGTACGCGTTGCCCGCAACGAATGCGCGGCGGCGCTCGATGCACTTCAGGCGGCACGCGAGCGGGTTGGGCAAGAGAGGGGGGTGCCCGAACCTGCCAGGGCAAGGCTGGCCTCGGCCTTGTCGAAAGCGCGAGCCAGCGGGCACCTAAAAGATCTCAAGATGGCCCGCGAGGCGGAGGACGCGAGCACGGTTCGATGGGAGGCGGCAATCGCTCGACTGCATCCCTGGTCCGGAGACGCCGGGGCACTGGCCAGGGTGCCCGTCCCGAGTGTCAGGCAAGTTGGTGCATGGAAGGTTCGGGCAGCTGGGTTGGGAAAGGGCAGGGCTGTCCTTTGCGATCGTCTCGCCGAACACCAGGAGAGTCACGACCTGCTCTCAGCTCGCCTGGATGCGCTTCGTGCCTCGGTCGATGTACCCGATGATGAGACGGCCTCCGCCATTCGCCGCGCCCGAGACGAGGCGTGGGCCAGGCATCGGGGCGAACTTACTGGCCAAACTGCTGACGATTTCGAGGCGCTATTGGCGCGTGACGACAGTGTTGGAGCGGTTCGGCTGGCCAACGCGCGAGAGCTCGCCGAGATCCGGACAACGCTCCGCACCCTCACCGAAACAACAGCCGCCATCACACGTATCCGCGACCAGCTTGCACGGATCGACCTGGACGATCAGGCTGTACTCTCCGAACTTCGCGCGGTGGCCAGCGAACTGCTGGCAGAGTGCCTGGAATTCTCGCCCGAGCGTCTGATCGAAACGATCGAGGATCGTACCTCTGCCCGCATTGATGCGCTCGCGGCCTGGGAGGAGGTCGAGCTGGCACGCAAGAAGGCCCGCCGCGCGCTCGACGAGGGAGAGCAGATCCAGCTGGAGTTGATCGGGGCGTTGGCGAGGGTCGGCCTAGACTCGGAACCCGGCGACAGCCTGGAGACTGTCATGGCCGTGGCAGAACTGTTCCTCGACAGGCAGCTCAAGGTCGATGCGGAGCGTGCCGAGGCGCTTAAGACCGTGAGCGCGAAAGAGGAGGATCTGGCCGCCAGACGACGGGCTTTGGACGTGGCAGAAAGGCGCGAGGAGGAATGGTTGGCCGGCATTACCGAAGCGCTTGCCGGCACCTGGCTTGAAAGCGGCATTTCAGCGCCCGGCGTCGGCAACGTGCTCGATCAATTGGCTGAGCTGTCGAAAAGCATTCAGGAGCGGGATGCCATGCAGCTCCGCATCGAGAAGATGGAGGCAGACCGAGACAATTTCATTGTCGAGGTCACCGCTGCCGCAGCTGAAGCGGGTGAGCCGGCGAACGACGACGAACCAGAGCAGTTGGCGATCCGGCTTGCTGAGCGCTTGGAGCGCGCCGATCGCGCCAGAGAGATGAAGGCAAACCTCATCAATGACCTGCAGCGCCTGCAGGACGCTCGTGACAGTCTCAATCTCGAGACAACGGCGCATGAGCGACGCAAAAGTGAGGTCCTGACCGCCTTTGGCGTCACCACCTTGTCGGAAGTCGTGGAACGCGACGAGTTGCTACGGGAAAGGGATCGCCTGCGCGCTGCCGTTGCCGAGCTTGAGGAGCAGCTGTCGGCAGAGCTCGCGGTGGAAGGGTTCGACCAGGCGCGTTCGATGCTGGATTCTATCGAGGTCGATAGTCTCCTGGTCGAGAAGGCTGAAAGTGAGCAACGGCTTCGGGATCTCGATGAAGCGATACAACAGCAGCTTATTCGCCAGACCCGGGCAATCGACAAGCTGGACGCGATTGGCGGCGACAGCGCGGTTGCGCGGATAGATGCCGAGCGCCGCACCGTCTTGCTGGAAATCGAAGAAAAGGCAGTCCGATACTTCGAGCTAAAACTAGGAGTTATGGCCGCCGGGAACGCTCTGCGCGTGTACCGCGAGCGCCATCGCTCCGGGATGATGAAGCGGGCATCTGACGCTTTCGCACTCATCACGCGCGGTCAGTATTCGGGGCTTGCGACCCAGCCTGTGAAGGGCGGAGAAGTCCTCATCGCATTGCAGCGCGACGGGCAGTCCAAAGTCGCAGACGCGCTCTCAAAGGGTGCGCGTTTTCAGCTCTACCTGGCCCTGCGGCTTGCCGGATACTACGAGTTCGCCCAGTTTCGACCCTCCGTGCCATTCATCGCCGACGACATCATGGAGACCTTCGACCATTTCCGGTCCGAGGAAGTTTTCAGGTTGTTTGGTGAGATGGCAAGCGCTGGCCAGGTGATTTATCTGACGCATCACCAGCACCTGTGCGAAATTGCGAAGGCTGTTGTTCCCGGCGTTACATTTCACGAGCTTGCGTAGTTGGCTGGTGCCGCGTGGGATGAGTTGAGGCCCAGCTGCAAACTAAAAGTAAACGGCCGGGCCGTCAGAAGGACGCGAATTGATCGGCGAGGCCGCCTCGGCGTCGGGAACGCGTTCCCATCTTCCGCGGACAAGCGAAGCCTCAACCTGCTCATGCCCATGTTCTGCGACCCGAGCCTTGGCGGCCCCGGCGCCGAAAAGAGTTGAAAATGAGCGATGCCGCGCAGGCGCGGGATTTGAAATCATTTCAGGCCTCCTTCTGGAGTTCTTTTTCCTGACGAAATGGTTGGCAATAATGGATCTTATTGGCGCTCGCCGGCTCAAACGAGGCACGCGGGGGCAGGGCCTGACGGGTGTCGGTAGGCCTCGGCTGCTCCGGCTGGAACAGTCGGAAGCCGACGGCTAGACGGTCCCAGAGATTGGTGGTGCCGGTAAGAAAGGTCAGCTCGGCGAGCTCTTCGTCACTAAACTGATTTCGGACCTGCTCGTGAGCGCCATCGGATACATGCGTCCCGGCCACTAGGGTCAAGGCCTCGGTCCAGGCGAGGGCGGCGCGTTCGCGCTCGCTGTACAGCGTGTCTGCCCTGCGCCAGGCATCGAGCAGATAGAGCCGCTCTTCCGTCTCGCCGAGCGCGCGAGCGTCTCTTGTGTGGATATGAAGGCAGTAGGCGCAGCCATTGATCTGGGATGGCAGCGGTCAGCGGGGAAATCATCGCGCCAAGCACGCCCATGGCCACTGTGGGCAGCCCCATTCCGATGGCCCCCTTGACGACCCCGGCGGCGAAAAAGGTCGCGGTTGCCGCGAGGACGAGCAGTGGTGAATGGTCCATGGCCTTTGGCGTAAGGCATTCAGCGCCGAGCACAATGCGGATGATCCGCCGTCAGGCTTCGGCTGGTCCGAAGGCTGACTATGAGATATTCTCAATCGCGTGCGCTTCGATTTAACAGACCTTCGCCTGTTCCTGGCCGTCGTGGACGCGGCGAGCATCACCCACGGGGCTGCGGATATGGGGCTTTCGCTGTCGGCAGCTAGCGAGCGCCTGCGCGACATGGAGGCTGCCGGTAAGGTCAAGCTGCTCGAGCGCGGCCGCCGCGGAGTGCGGCCGACGCCTGCCGGCGAAGCGCTGGCGCATCACGCCCGCCTCATCCAGCGCCATTTGGCGCAGATGCACGGCGAGCTTGGCGAATATGCGCGCGGGCTGCGAGCGACCAACGAAACGAATTTGCTGGCACATGTTCGCGCGCGGCGCCACGACTTCACTAAACTGACAGGCTCGCCACCCGGGCGGAAACAGCGCGTTTCAGCAAATCGTGAATTGACCTGCATCCATGGAAGCCGGTTGGCGGCACGGCGAGGTGATGCGGTCGCTCCGTCGCCTGATCGCAGCCGACAACATGACGCAAAAGGAAAATGCCAAGGTCGAAGCGCAACTCGCCATCGCGCGCGCGATGATGCGTGCGGGCCGGCCTTGACGATCGCCAGACCGGCGCCAGACGGCGGCGCACTGGCGCTCGGCGGCGGCATCGTGGTGAATTTGAGACGCTGATTCAGCTGCTCCCCGCAAGCTGATTTGGGATCGAGACAACTTTACCGGCTCGCGAAACGGACCCTCCATATGCTGCCTCTAGGTTTGTCCCAGCTAAATGAAGGGGGCTTCCATGCGAGTGACCGAACGATTTTGGCGTACAGAACGCGGCAACCTCGCCGTGGTGTTTGCGTTGGTCTTGCCAGTCGTGCTTTTGGGCATCGGAGTGGCGATAGACTTTGCGCGCGTGAGCCGAACTGCCCAACAGTTGCAGGAGGGAGCCGACTCCACGGCCCTTCAGTTGGCCGTGGCAAGCGCGAACAGCAGCGATATGACGTCGGAGCAGCGTCAGGAGAACGTTGATACTTTCGCTAGCCCCACCTTTGTGGCCACGCGAACTCCCTATAGTGGTGACGCCCACCAGACGGTTGGATCAACCAATCCCACAATCGTGACGGTTGTATTGCATCAACCGCAGGAATTGGCCTTCTCGGCAATCCTTGGCGTCGATAAACTTGATATTAGCCGAAGCGCAACCGCGATTGCCTATCCGCGATACCCAGTCTGTCTTCTCGTGTTAGATCGGTCCGCCTCGAACGCATGGTCGAATTCGGGGTCTTCATCGATAAATGGCCAGAAATGCGTTGCGCAGGTGAATTCAAGATCGGGGTCTGCACTAGCCACGAATGGCGCATCGTCCATCAGGACATTGGTGACGTCAGTCGTCGGCCCCTCCGGGCCGTCTGCCGGCTTCAACCCTCAACCGCTTTTCGATCAGAAGGAGCTGGCAGATCCCATTATCTCCCGACTGGTCTGGCCAACAGACAATGTCTGCACCTACAATAACCTGGTGATCAAAAACGCCACCGCAAATCTCGTTCCCGGCACTTTTTGTGGAGGGCTCATTCTATCGGTCGGAGCGGTGGTCAATCTTGCCGCGGGAACGTATGTTATCAGGACGGGAGGGCTTTCGCTCTCCTCCGGCGCGGTTCTCGATGCAGCTGACGGTACCACCATCGTTCTACTCGACGATCAGGCCACCACCACAATGCAGGCCGGCGCCAAGCTACGCCTGACGGCGCCGACCAGCGGCCCGTGGATGGGGATCGCGCTAGCTCAAAAACCCCAAGGCGTGGAGAGAACCTCCACGCTCATTGGCGGTGGCGATACAGATCTAGGCGGTATAGTCTATCTGCCGTCACAAAAGCTTTTTCTTACAGGTGGCGGTGCATTGTCGACCGACAGTAAGCCTCGCATCTTTGTGGTCAACCGGATCGAGATGAACGGCAATGGCTCAATTTATCTTGCTGGCGCAAGTGACTTATTGACAACGAATTCTGCAACGAGACTCATGAAATGAACTTGGCTGTAGCCAGCGCAGTGTTGTGAGACAGACTGCATTTGAGGTTCTCTTGCTTCCGTGTTGGACTGAGAGCCGATATCGAAGGCACGCTTGGCCTCGTCGTGACAACGAATTAAATCAATCAGGGGATTGTATCGGTTACTTGATTGACCCGCAGCGAAGCGGCTCGTCATTATTTTCCGGGACGCTCCGGATCGTCGCCGAAGCCAAGCAGCGACGCATGGCGTATATACTTATGTTCGCCACGAAGGTGCTTGATCCGCAGCTTCACGCCTGGCCCAACCCACTGCGTCGCCGGTCGCTTCTTGATGCCGCCCGGAGGCGGGCCGGCATGTTCCTTGACCCGCTTCCACAGCCGTTCCTTCATGTCGCGGCCTAGACTGATGAACGCCGAACCGACATACTTCCCGGTGCCTGGCTCGGCCAGTAAGGCGAATGCCGCCTTGCCCGGCTCACGCTCGACGCCCAGCAGTTCGTATTCCTGGACCGTGAAGCTCTTCGTCTTCAGCCAGTTCGATGTCGGGCCGCTTCGATACGGGCTGTCGGCGCGCTTGGAAACAATTCCTTCAAGCCCAGCCTGGTCAGCCAGATAGAAGATCGCCTTGGGGTCGCCTGGTAGAGCCTCGCTGAACCGGATACTGCTGTTCGGCTTGATGATGCTGAAGAGGATCTCGCGGGAGTGCCGAGAAGCGGGCACCAGCGTCCCGTCAATGAGGCAAGAAGGGCCTTGATCTCTTCGCGCGTCGGTATGTCGACGCTGATCTTGAGCTTGCCTTTCTGTCGCTTTTCCGCCTAGCGCTCCTTGCCTTTGCGCCGCGCGCCGCGGAGACCGTGACCGGATCGCGTGTAGCCAGGCCGCGTTCCTGTGCGTCTGAGCAAAGCGCCCCAAGCGAGCCGAGAGCCTTCCGGGCCATCGCGTGCAATCGGCCTTCGTTGCTTCGTTGCGCAGCTTGTCCGCGAACTCGCGCGCCGCCGGCACCGTGATGTGGGAAAGCAGCGTAGTTCCGATGAACGGTTCAATGTGAAGTTTCAGGTGCCGTTTCCACTGGTCAATCGATGAACGCTCGAGGCCTTCATTTTTCGCCAGTCGCAATCCAGAACGCTGCGACACCCAGCTTCGCACGACATCATGGGAACGATATCGGCCCCCCTGTATTAGAGATCCATGGACACTATGGAACCCCAGGGCCATGGGATAGCGGCGGATATTTTGACATCGGAAGTTGCCAATGCCAGGCAGCGCATCCACCGGACCGAGCTCGCGCTTCAACGCACTGAAGAAATGCTGGCCGAGAATCTCGCGCTGTGCAGCAGGCTACGAACTGCGGTCGAGGCCGCAGACCGCTTGGTGAAGAACGATCCCCGCAGCTTTGAAATACGTGGGGCGGGTTGATCTGGGCCGGCGTTTCGTTCGTCGCGACCTTCAGGCCACCGGCGCCACCACTCTCGCTCCAGAACTGTGCCCGCCAGATCGACGTCTGAGCTGCACGCTCGCGAACAGCCGGAACCAACGGCGACCACAAGCGGTTTGCAAATCGAAGGGACCGGAATAATGGAACTTTTGGATATGGAACTGGCGAGAGCCCGACAGCGGCTTAACCGGGCCGAACGCTCTCTCGAACGTGCAAATGACATGCTGGATGAAGGCTGCGGTCTCGGCATCAATCTCGCGTTGTGCAGCAGGATCCGGGCTGCGCAACGACGCGTGGCCGAGGCGAGATCGCGGTTGGCGAAGATCGATCCTAGCAGCATGGACGCCGGCTGGAGAAACACCGGCGTTCGGCAAAGTACGCGAGCGCCAATGGATCGTGAAGGTCATCCAGTAACCTGACGACCGAGAGGACAGCCCACCGTTTCGAAAGGTACGGCGGGAAGGTCGCGACCGGAGAAGCGCAAGTGGGGAATCGAAGCCGACGATTAATGGGCTGAATGCCGCGACTGTTGCCGCTGCTATAGCCGCCCGGGTTGAATGGGCTTCGGAGCTCACCGACCTTCCCAGTCGGTTCCGGGCACGCCGAGCCTGCTCAGCATCCGCGACGGCAAGTCCGGCTACGACGTGACAACGGCTGCGACCGCGTTCGCTACGTTCAACGTGCTGAGCTATCGCCGCACGCCCGATGAGGTGCTTGGTCGCTTCGACCGGCTTTGCGCCGATGCTTCTTCTGCCTGCCTGGTGGAGCTGAAACGGCGGCATCCCCTGCACGGCACCATCGCGGTCGATCTCGCCGAAACAATTCCCCTATATCGCTACGAGGCAGTGTTGGACCGTCTCGATGGGGAAGCACGATCAAGGCTTGGCACCGTCAGCGCGTCACTTGCCGCCGGCGATCTCCCGCTGCGCGAGCAGTGCCGGCTGGTCACCGAGGAGACATGGCGTTTGAGCCGCTTGCCGGGACCGGCAATGCGTCACCGGCTTCGGCTCGATACCTTATCTGCCGACGAATCTTTAGGACAGGCCCGGCAGCGGCGAGGTTGCGCGCGATTGCCTCGGACATCGCAGCCGGCGCAAGCGCCCGCTATGGCTCGGCGATCGGCTGTGCGGATTACTTCGCCGGCATCTCGGATATGAGCTTCTTTGGCGAGGCTACCGAATCCGGTCTCAACGTCGTCGCCCGCAACACCCCGATGTGGCGCGACGGCATTCGCTGGCCGAAGTCAGGCGGGCTGGCCAACATTCCACCATCAATATCGGCCCGTAGGGACGAGACTACCACCCCCGCTCGAGCGGCTTCACATCGGCTATGCTTTCGATGTCTTGCCCGCAAGTCGTGAGCGATGTTTGTGCCGCCTTCTCGCGAAGCAGGGGTAGCGCGCGGAAGGCGTACCTCGATACCTCGCCAGGAGCAAATCTGCAAGTCCGAGGTTGGATGCCAGATCAATCCCGAGGCATGCGGTCGCCGGCGAAGAGATCCTCAAGAACAGCTTCGCCAGCGCACCACAAAACCGGCGGCAGCGCTATGACGAAGTTTTGGGAGGCTCGTCCGTCTCCGACAAACGATCGCGAATAGCTTCCTCGGTTTTGCTTGCCGTCTTCTTTACCACTTCGCCGACGCGGTCGACTAGCGTCTCGTCGCCGCTGGCGCCCTGGCGGTCAGCCTCTTCCTTTACGGTCTCATAGGCTTCGGCGGCGACCTGCTTGGCTTGCTCCATGCCCTTCTCGAGGACGACCTCGGCACTCTCACGGAGCTGGTCGCTGTAGCGGCCAAGTTGCTCGTCTTCCGTGGCGGTGTGAGGCAGCATCACACCGATGGCGGTGCCCACGGCGAGGCCGACAGCAGCCATTGCCAGAGGTTCGCGCTGGAACAAGTCCAGCGCAGACTCGCGCGCCTGTGCAGCCGCATCACTAACGCCTAAGGCGACTTGTCCGCCCGTGCTTCTCAACTTTTCTCTAGCCCCGCTCGCAAGGTCTGCAACAGCTTCGGTAGCACCGCCTGCTACCGAAGCCACCGAATCAGCGGCATCTGAGAGCATGGAGCCGCCTCCGGCAGCTTCGCTTTCGGCACCGTAGTGCTCGCTGCTCGACTCCTGCCAGCCCTCGCCGAGGCTCTGCCCGTCGGAGAAATTGCGGGAGCCCCCAGATGGCCTGCCGCTCCGATACGCGCCTGGCGCTGACCTGTCTAGCGAAGTGCCTTTGCCGAGCATCAGCCACGCCAGGCCGGCGCCCACCAATGTAAGGGGCAGGGGATTGTCCCTGACCTGAGCCTTGAGGTTGCTGAGCATGGCGGCCCCCTCACCGGTGAACATTCCGGTGAATTCGTCGATCAGCTGACCCGGTGTCATCTTGCTGCGGATCGAGTCTGCGGTGTCCGTTATCTTGGCTCGGGCAATGTCGGCATCGCGTTCGAGTTCGGCTGAGGATTTGTCGATCATCTTATCTGGTCCTTGATCACGCGTGCGTCGCGCTTGAGTTGGTCTTGCGTGCGGTCGGGCGTCAGCTCCGAGGGAGCCATGCTTGCCGTGCCGGTGCGCAAGAGTATGACGCCCAGTACTGCCACCACGACGCCGACGAGCAGCGAGGACCATCCGGCTCCGAGCCCGGCGCTCGCCAAAGCAATTACCAGCGCCTGCAAGAGCACAATCAGGGCGGCGAGCAGGCAAATGGCGCCGCCCAGGATCTCAACTGCCCCAGCGCCGGCCTTGCTCGCTTTTTCCGAAATTTCAGCCCGCAACAGCCTGCTTTCGGTTTGAAGCAGCGTCGTGACCTGCTGTGCGAGATCCCCCACAAGTGTTGTCAGGCTGCGACTGTCCTGGTTGTCTGTCATGGGTTTCGCTCCAGGCTTGCATTGGCCCAGTCGTCGCCGGACTGATCGGATCGTAGCGGCGTCGGCTCTAGTGCCTCTGCCGATCGAGAGTTCGAACCCGTTTCGGATGCTTGGCCTGTTCCCGGCTGGACCGGTGTCCCGGTCGAGACAGATGGTGGCGAGCTCTTGATGAACCGTCCCAGCGCCAGGCCCGCCAATACGGAACCGGCGATCAGCGCCCCCGAGTTGTCGCGGCCGAACGACCGGATCTCACCAAGCACCTCGTCGAACGGTTTATCCTTCAAGGACGACGAAAGCCGCTCGAGCCCCCCTGCGGCGTCGAGGGCGAATTTCGAAGCGGTCCGTTGATCGCTGTTGGCAAGATGCTCGCTTGCCGCGCGCAATGCGTCGCTGAAAGCCTTCAGATTGGCGCTCACGTCGCGCTGCGTTCCCTCCGCCTTGTCGAACAACGCTTCCTTTGCTTCCGAGGCGTAATCGGCGGCTTTCCTAGTGATTTCGTCGCGAGCATCGTGGAGCGCCTCTGTCGCGGTCTGCTTTTCCAGTTGTAGTCTTTCCGAAAGCTCGCTTTTGGCTGCCTCGAAATCGGCCGTCTGACGGCCCTGGTCGTCCTGGTCCTGCATGGTATCTCCTAGTGGAATCCGAGGAAGGAGAGGATCGCAAGCACGATGACGACAAGGCCGATGAGATAAATGACACTGTTCATGGCGCAATCTCCTCCACTGCCCACCGAACTTGCCTGCGCTTTCTGTGTTCCGTTCGAACAGCACTTTTTTGGTAAGCGCCGCCTAACTAGCCTGAACGGGTGCCTTATGCCCAAGGCAGTGAGCGTTAGAATGATATCAGCGACCGGACTCCGGTGCGACTTACAGGTAGACGGGCATTTCTTTCGCAACAGCAAAGCCGGCGCGCGGTAGAGATCTGCGGACAGAGAACGTCATCACCATACCGATATGCGGCTAGCGAAAGGGCCGAAATCTGGATGTTGCATCACACCCGTGAAATCAGAGATGTTTCGGCTACGATTAAAGATGCGGGCGAGCGGACTGCCGCTAGGGCGCAGCTCGAGGAACTGGTTGTGCCGCGGTCGCAATGTCGAAATCATAGCGGCCTATCGTATTCCGTGGAGTGCATCTTTTCGCCGACCTCGCGGAAGGACTTCCAAGCCATGTTCAGGTCTCCCGGCTTTGACCGCGCCATGTGGAAGCGCACCGCCGTCGAGCGCTGCCGCATTCTCAAGAGAATGCCGACGCCGCGGAATCTGTCGGCATAGCGATGGCCGGCGAAGCCTGCCAGCGGTCCAGATGGCGAGAGCAGTATGGGCTCACACCATATCTCTAAGAACCGCGTCGAATTTCGTGAGGCCTACGCTCGGAGGCGTTTGGGTAAAAAGTCCCTGTTCGATTGCGGCCGCCTTGAAGGCATCGATCGCAGCTTGTTGGTTGCAATGACCAGCCAAGCATTCCTTGATCATTCGGACGGCTTCGAGCCGCCGCGGCTTGGCCACGTATGGCCATGGTTGTTCAAGGGCTTTCGCAGCATCAGATATCGATGCAACCACCATCGGCTTGCAATTCAGGTAAATTGTAATGGGAATGAACGCTGGCATTTTCTCGCTCGCCAGATTGAACGCGGCTAAACGCGAAGAAAGGGCGGAGGTTGCATGAGCGCGCATCTTCGGGGTCGGCAACGTGGTACGTGAGGGCGACATGAACTATGCCCTCTCCATAGTGTGCGGGCTCCGGCCGAAGGACCAGGTCGAAGCAACTCTCGGTGTTCAGATGGCCGCAATCCACATGGCCACGATGAATGCGGCTATGTGCATGGGAGAAGCCAAAACGTGGGAGTTGAGGGAAGCTCACGAGCGGGCATTGAACCGCCTTTCCCGTACGTATGTGGCCCAGGTCGAGGCCCTGAAGCGTTATCGCAGCAAGGGAGAGCAGCGCGTGATTGTCGAGCGCGTGAACGTTGAAAAGGGCGGCCAGGCCATCGTCGGCAACGTCGCTCATTGGGGCGGGGTAGGCGAAGAAAATGATCGATAACCCCATGAACCTCGCACCGCGTTGCAAAGCTCGCAGCAAGCGCAGCGGGGTTGGCTGCAAAGCTCCGGCAAAGCGGGGTCATCGCGTTTGCCGGTTTCATGGCGCGGGTGGTGGCGCGCCCAGAGGAAAGGCCCATGGCCGTTTTCGCCACGGCCAGTTCACTTGCGAGGCCGTCTAGCAGCGCAGAGAAATTGCCGCGTTGGTCGCCGAGGCGCGGCGAACAGCGGCCGCGGGGGTATGAATGGAGTGGTTCGCCAATCACCCAGCAACGCCCGTGCCCCGTCGTCTGAAAAAGACGAGCGACAGGCCTCGTTACAGCCCTACGACTTGAAGCTGTTCCGCACGGTTGCCGGCTGGTCGCAAAACGCGCTCGCTTTCAGCATACGGCCCTCCTGACATCTGGCGTGTGCTGCGGAGCGGTGACCCAACGACGGTGTGCTCAATCCGGCGCCGGCAATGGCGCCTTAATGTCGGTCCGGTAGGTCCACTCCTGCTTCATCTCGACAATATCGGCAAGCCCAATGCTGGTGCAGATCATCTTTCGGCTCAGGTATTGCGGAACCTGTATCCAACCAATGCAGCGATACTGCTGTTTGCGATTGGGCATGGAAAAAGTTTTCGTATAGGCGATTACCACGGTGTTGACGCCATCAACCAATTCTTCGCGCAGCCTATGGCAGTTCGAATGACACACCTCGTCTGGACGCCGGAGCGATAGGGCGCATCCGCTCGCTTGGACACGATCCCCTCCAGGCCCATCCTGCAGGCGTGAGCGAACATGTCGCTGCGGCTTACCTTGAGGTGCTCGGCATAGGTCAATCTCGGCGCTGTATCGCTCAGCAGCTTCTCCAGCGCGGCCTTGCGCTCAATCAGCGGCTGCTGGCGAAGGTCGCGCCCGCTAAGGTGCAGAAGATCGAATGCATAGAAGATAAGCCTGGGCGAGTTCGGGTTGCCCAATTCCCGCTCCAAGGCTTGATAGTCCGGCAGACCCGTGTCGCCGAGGACAACGGCTTCGCCGTCGATGATCGCAGACCTTATCGGCAGGTTCGCCGCGGCTTGGACAATGCTCTTGTGGCGATGCGACCAGTCATAGCCGCGACGCGTGAAGGCTCATGCTCTTCCCCCCTCGACGATGAGTTGGGTCCGGTAGCCATCGTACTTTATTTCGTGAAGCCATTCGCCGTCTTCGGGAGCTTTGGCCACCAGGGTGGGTGATTGAAACTCGATGAAGGAAGGCCGGTCCTTTGCGCTACTCATGAATCTGCGACTCCAGAAATCGACTCAAGCCGCAGGACGAGCCTCGGTTCCGGCCATTTTAGGAAAGTTGCATAAAAGCTGGCTCGGCCGTCAGATCCTAGATGGACCACACGGTCCTTTGGTGAAAATTCAGTTCGTGATCTTCGCGTCGACTCCGAAGACGCGATCGCCAACGATGTGTGGCGGACCAGCTGCGTCGGTCGCAACCTCCAACCTGTCATGCACTCGGGTCCCAAGGCGGAGCACAGCAAGCTGATCGCAGCAGAAGCCGAGGGGCGATGACCCTGGCTCAACGCCGTTCGGTGTTTTCGCTTCCGGTCAGTTGGCTCGCGCCGCCTAGGTTGTTATCGCATGACCGTCGACGGAGATTGCGGCAAGGGTTCGCTCCATGCTCTCAGCACGTATTACAAGAACACTAAGCGAATGACGTCGGCCACCCAGCCGACCGTTGAACTTATGGGAGAGCTCTTTTTGCACTCCGGCCGAGTCCGAGTCTGCAAAGAGCCTGTGACCGTACTGCAGAGGCCTAGGCGAGCAACTGTCGCCTCCGATGTCGCGGAGCAAAGGGGGCTCCCAGCCGAAAAAATGCCAGAAACTCGCAGCCGCAATCCTCGCCTCCCGCAGCTGCTCCTCCCGATATCAGTGGCGGAATTGGATTGGCGGTAGCCTGGAGGTGTGACAGACGTTGCAGACACTCGGTCCCTGATGTAATTTAGCATTCGATCAAGTGAGGAATATGCCCGCCGTCGAGACGGCTTTTCTCTCTTTCCGTCTCGGCGGATTGCCTGCTCTGTGACGGACCTTGCTAGCACATGCCGTGTTCTTGTGGGCGAGGCAATAGCGTTCAAGGGAATTGCCATGCTCCGACTTTGCGGAATCATCGCAGCCTTCCTCTTCGCGAGCTTCACGACCTTTGACGCTTGCGCCGACCGAAGAGTCGCCTTTGTCATCGGCAACTCGGAGTACCGACAATTCCCCGCACTCAAGAACCCGGCCAAGGATGCCGAGGACGTGTCAAAAACCTTTCGACTGGCAGGGTTCGAGGTCTTCGTCGCAAGCGATCTGACGAAGCTGCAATTCGAGGAGCAGTTCCGCAACTATCTTGCCGCCGCAGACGGCGCAGAACTGGCCGTCATCTACTACTCCGGCCACGGTTTTCAGATCGGCGGCGAAAATTTTCTGATCCCGGTCGATGCCTCCTTGAAGCAGGCGGCGGACATCGAAGTCCAGGCCATTAAGCTCAACGATGTGCTGGAACAGTTACGCTCGAAATCAAAGATTCAGGTGATCATACTCGATGCCTGCCGCAACAATCCGTTCCCACGCAAGAATTACTGGCTGAGAGACCAGCTCATCACTGCCGGCAATACCGGGCTCGCACAGGTGAGAAGCTCGCTGAACACCTTGATTGCCTTTGCGACCGAACCCGGGGCGGCGGCTTATGACGGCGCCGGCGAACTCAGCCCGTTTTCGGCGGCGTTTTCCCGTCGCGCGCTGGCCCCGAACCAGGAGATCCGCACCGTGATGGCGGCGGTGCGCCGCGATGTGGTCGAGGCCACAAACGGCCTCCAGGTTCCCTGGGAGAACTCATCTCTGATCGACGAAGTCGTCCTGATGCGCCGCAGCAATCGACCATCGCTGCCGCCCGTGCTGGAGAAGGTGGTGCTGTCAGGAGTCGGACCCGTCGACTTGGGCTTGCCTGAACCGGTCGATGTCGATGGTGGCACGATTACCCTGAGCATCGAAAGACCGCCCGCCCTGGGGCGTTTGATGCTGGACGGCAAGGCTGTTGAGTTGGGCGTGCCGATCCAGGGCAAGGATCTGCCGCGCCTGCAGATGGATGTTCCCAAGGGAGTCGCCCCGCAGGAAGAGGTCGACATGCTGGCCTATGCGACGCATGACAACTGGGGCGGCCAGACCCAAGGCATCGTCGTGTTTCGGGTGAAGAGCGGTGAAGGCGCGCAAGGCGAACAGATCATGGCTTCGCTCGAGGCCGAGCAGAAGCAGCAGGTGCTGGAGCGTGGCATTCATATAACCGGTGCGGCCGAAGCGATCGAGAACCGCGACATCGACGTTCCCGTGGGCGTGGGTCCAGTTGCGCTGAATCTGGATTTCCCGACCGATGATCCCGCCGTCAGCCTTAAAGTATCGAGTTATCCGGCAACGGGAACGCTCTCGCTGCCCGATCGAACCCTGTCGCCGCAGTCGAGCCTGATGGCCGGAGAGGTCGACCGGCTGCGCTATGAACCGCAGATCGGCGCGGAAGCCAAGGTCGAGGTCGGCTTCGAAATCCGGGCGGACAGCAGCTCATCAAAGCCCGCCACGATGAAACTGTCGCCGACGATCGATCCGTGCGACACGGCTGCCGGCGAACCTCTCGATCTGCAAGGCGTCAGCCCCGGCCTGCTGCCGAATGAAATTGGCGCTAGCGCGGTTGAGCTTTGCGAGGCCGCGGTAAAGGCTTATCCGGAAGTCCCGCGCTTCCGCTATGAACTGGGGCGGGCGCTGCTTGCGGCAGGCAAGGTCGAAGAAGCCAAGACAGCCGTCGAGGAGGCGGCCAGGAAGGGACATGTACGCGCCGTGTTCGAACTCGGCTACATGTATGCGACCGGAGCCGGCGTGGCCCTGGATCGCACCCAGGCCAATGCCCTCTACGCGGCGGCCGCCGACAAAGGCGATCCCTACGGAATGACGTCGTGGGGTCGCGCCTTGTTCAATGGCTATGGCGTCAAGCCCGACACCGGCAAGGGTTTGGACCTGCTGCTCAAGGCGGCAGCGATGGGGCACACCTATGCCATGAACGATCTGGCCGCGATCTTCACTGAGGGCCGCAACGGCGTAACCGCTGACCCGGCCCGCGCTGTTGCCTTCCTGCAAGCCGGTGTCCAGCGGCAGGACATGTATTCCATGAACCTGCTCGGGCGCAATTACTTGTCCGGGCAGGGCGTGGACAAGGACCCCAAAACGGCGTTAGCGCTATTTCAGAAGGCAATCGATCTCGGTCAGCCGTATGCGCCCGGCAGCCTCGCACGCATGTATCGGGATGGTGTCGGTATGGGACGGAGCCTCGCAGAAGCGCAAAGACTCTTCGAAATTGGGATCGCTCGGGGTGATCCGTCCGCAGCTTACGATCGCGCGGCCCTCGAAATGCAAAAGGGCGACAAGGCCGATCAGGCCCTTGCCGTGCGCTTCCTTGCGCTTGCCGCCGCACTTGACGTGCGCAAGGAACTGCCGGATGCCCAGAGGACGCTGGCAAAGTTCGGACCGAAGCCAAAAACAGCGGCGTTGAAGCAACTGCGACATGAACTGAAATCGAAGCTTCCCGGGTCCGGTTCACAAGACACTCAACTGGTTAACGCGGCCAGACGAGTCTGGGAAGAAGCCAATCCGCGTCGGGACTTGTTCTGACCAAGGAGGAGACAATGGCGAGCAGAGTATTGAAACACGCAATACTTGGAACAGCGTTATCCGGCTTCTTGGCGGGCCTCATGGGCTGCACTTCCCTGGTTCCGAGAGTTGAACCGACGCCGCTGGTCGAAACGCCCCAGCCGAAGATTCTCCGCCGGGTGCCTCCGCCGAAGGTCGTCAAGCCTGTTCGCAAACAAAAAACCGCGAAGAAAGTGATTATACCGGTTGAGGACGAGCCTGTTCCTGCGCCTGTCATTCCTTCTGGTGGCGGTGGCGGCGGCGGTGGAAGCGGGGGAGGCGGCTGGGGTTGATCAGGTCAGACTGAAGAAGGATTGCATGAGCTTGGCGTCCGATGGCGCTTTCTGATCCTACCAGACTTGCCAGTCGTCATCGACATCCCGCCGAACACGACAAAAGACAGCAGGGAGAACCGGCCTCTGACGGAAATGGGTGAAGTCGTCCTCAGGCCTCGGTCAGGCAGGCGGCGAGGATTCAATAGCTGGCCGCACCATGCCTTCCGGGACGAGGCTGACCCGCTAGTTTGACGATGAGACGTGACTCGTGAGGGAGTCACGCCGGCCGGGCGCAAGATCGTCATGCTGCAATACCGGACCAATGCCGGCGTCCGCTGTAAACCCTCGATCGGGAAGTCCGGTGATTTGACGGTCGAGCAAGCTCGAAAAATCGCCCAGGACTGGCTCCTTCCCTATTCGATCGTGGCGAACTTGAGCTTCGAGGCGAGGTCAGCCACTTCGACGAGAACGCCCGAAAGGGTATTTGGGGAACGCTGCTGGGCACTTACAATCGCAGCGGCCGGGTCAGACCGCTGGCTGTCTCAACACAAGCCGGGTTGACCTTGCAACTGCCAGCGCACCAAAGAGCGCCGAGGGGAACAGCACCTCTTCCTGTAGATGACGGCCTGATGCGATCCTACCAGACTTGCCGATCATACCAATCGTCAATATCCTGCCGAACGCGGTCCCTTTCGATACCGTAGCGTTCCTGGATCTTGCCTTCGAGCTGATCGCGATTGCCAGCGATGCGATCAAGATCATCATCGGTAAGTTTGCCCCACTGTTCCTTGATCTTAC
This sequence comes from Mesorhizobium sp. M0185, assembly GCF_040322175.1. Classification (NCBI taxonomy): domain Bacteria; kingdom Pseudomonadati; phylum Pseudomonadota; class Alphaproteobacteria; order Hyphomicrobiales; family Phyllobacteriaceae; genus Mesorhizobium; species Mesorhizobium sp. M0185. The sequence goes on from NZ_JAMYSY010000062.1 coordinate 22,601, forward strand.
CCTTGACCTGCTTCCAGTTTCCTTCGACGCGATTCCAGTCCATGACATATCCTCCATTGTTTTACACAAGGCGAAACGGTCGTCCGACCAGGGAGTTCCGGAAGGAAGATCTCTGATGTTCACGTCTCCAGTTGGGAAGGTGACGACGCCAATCAGGAGATGGTGGGCCTTTGGGGAGGCGTCGACCTCCCCGAGCGGAGCGTGACGCGCATGATCATCCATGTCGAAATGGCCGACCCAGGCTTCGAGCCGCTAGGCTCGCCCGCGGTAGCGACGTGCCGGATCCGAATACATGGGCTCATTCGATACCCTGCCTGGGAGCTGGCTCCGTGGCACGCGCGTCGCCACGATTGAACCGGAGGGGTCCGGCCGCGTTGTCTGGTGACTGGTACGGCGATTGTTGTAGATAGAAATGGCGAACACTGGCACAACGCGTGGACGCAACCAGGACCGGGCAAGGGTCGCTGGTGGGCAGGACCACGAAATGAAGTATGAGGCGAGCAAAACCGGCGCCAGCAAAGCTGACGTCAAGTCGGCGGTGAAGTCGGTCGCCAACAGTCGCAAGAAAGTCGACGACAAGCTGGGCAGGAAGTGAGGCTCGGCCGCACAGAAGCTGGCGAAGTTGCAATATCAAGAGCTCGAGGTTCAGCGCAGGGGACAGGCCACATTGCCTATGACCGGCTGCCGCGAGGTCCTCATGAGAGGGCGTGCACATGACCCGCATCGTTTGCCTGCAGGAATTGAAGACGTGGGAGGACAAGTTTCCTAATAATGCGATCAGAGAGGCGGGTTACGGCGCGATCTGGCACGGCTAGAAATCCTACAACGGTGTGGCGATCCTGGCCCGAGGAATGGAACCTGTGGAACGCCGACGCGGCCCTGCCTGGCGATCCTGACGACACTCACAGCCGCTATATCGAGGCCGAGGTGGATGGGGTCATTGTGGGCTGTCTCTATCTGCCCAATGGCAATCCAGCGCCTGGCCCAAAGTTCGACTACAAGCTGCGCTGGTTCGATCGTCTCATCAACTACGGCCAGCACTTGCTCGAAGTTGGGGCATCCAGTGTTCTCTGCGGCGACTATAACGTCGTTCCAACCAAATCGACGCCGTGGTGCCAAGGCGATGGCTGGGCGATGCGGTCTATTTCCCGGAATGCCGGCAGGCCTATGCTAAAATGCTCGAAGGTGGCTGGATCGATGCCGTCCGGCGCATCCATCCGGAGAAGGGCATCTACACCTATTGGAATTTCTCCTACTGGGGCGGCTACGATCGGAGTTCGGGCCGCCGAATGGACCATCTCCTTGTGAGCCCCTCCCTTTCCGACCGGCTGCGCAGTGCCGGCGTGGATGTCGACACGCGGGGCTGGGAGAAGCCAAGCGACCGTGCGCCGGCCTGGATCAAGCTCTATTGAACCGCGAGGAACACTGATGATTAACGAAATGAAAGGGTTGGCGCGCCGTTCCAGACCGGGAAGCTGTTGTCCAGCCGGGCGATGTCGCCTGCACGAGCGAACTCGAAGCGACGTTTGACGAGTATATTGTACCGGGTCGCGTCGGCGCGCAGCTAGGCTGCCTTCTTAAGCTCGGCCACCTGAACGCCCAGCCGGAACGCCTGACCATCTGCAAACGAGCGCGCGTAGCTCTCGGATGTAAAAGGGACGGTGGTCGTGGTGCCATTGACCGTCACGCGAACCGACCAGTCTTTGTCTCTGACGATTTCAACGGCATGTCGCTCATGCGGAGCCATGCATTCCTCCCAGAATCTTACGTTGAGGAGGGAAGATAGCGTCGCATCACTCGTTTGCATGCAAATAATCCGACACCGCCATGTCGAAATGTCAAAACGGCGCAGAGCTAGGCGAACTTAAGTCGATGTCGTCGCCTTGAGCTGTTCAAGGTGGTCTCTTGGCGAAATTAAAAAGTGCTGTGGCAGTCTCTTCAGCCGTCCAGCCTTGCTCGATGCAAGAGGACACCAGAGCCGTGAAAGCAGTTTCAAGGACGGCTGCGCAGTTCACGTCCTGTCCAGGCTGTCCTCGGCAAGAGTGTGGGATGCAACTTTTGCTGTTTGGGACATGAAAAATAACTGGCGAGTGCCAGAAAAATTCTGACTTTCATCTTGCCGTCGGTCAGCCGTAGTGAAGTTTCGGTTTGGGCTCGGTGCCGGTGAATTTGACGCCGATGCGGTCGTTGCGACGCCAGCGAACCTCCGATCGATAGGCAACTCCATCGACCGACACGTAGAGCAAGAAGCGATCGGGAACCCGGGCATCGGGCGCGACCTTCAGCTCAGCGCCCCTCATGCTGATTGGGCAAGGTGCAGCTGATCTCGGAATTCTGGATCCCGGTGATGACGGTCCCGCCCTTTAGCACACGTTGGCGGCGCTCGCGCCGATGCTCGTCGGAATTGTCATCAACTGGGTTCGCGGTGTTTGCCATCGATAAAATGTCAGATCAGCTGAATTCGCCCCTAGGTATACCGAACACAGGCGCGCAGCAATGGATGGGTCATGTTGCCCTATTACGTGACATTACAGGGCATGCTCAGGTGAATCTGTCGGGTCGCGCAGAAAAAGGCAATGATCTAGCAAAGGTCCCGCGTTGCCGACATGCCGATCAACACGGTTTCCAAGCTTCTGGTCGACGCCGACCTACCTAAATGCTGACCTTCCGGCAGACAGGCCCAGTAGCCGTCGAACTCCACCTCGTGTATCCAGGCGTCGCCCTCGGGCGGCTTCTCGACCAAGGTCGGCATCAAGGCTCAATGAACTCCAGCCGGCTGGTGCCGGCGCCTGCCCACCTGCGCAAGGAACCGAGTCTGGATCGTGAGATCCGGCGGCTAGGGCAACGGAACATAATCAGATTACCAAATTAGCAATGATGCATGAGATGCCCTATAACTTGCGCAACCGGCGAACGACCCAATTGCCGGTAGTTAGCGCCAGCGGCCGCTGGTCACCCCCCGATTGGCTGCCGGGCCGTTCCTATCAAACCGCTACGCTCGATTGATCGGCTACTCGCGACTATCGAAAGCCACCAACAGGTCAAGGGCCGCAGCGACTTCGAGGATAGCCTCGGTTATATGGTCGTCGCATACTGTCAAATCAGGCGCAGACTGCCGAACGTGGTATAATGCGGCTTTGACCGAGACGGTGTCCCCCCGGTCCGCCCGGTTGAGGATTGCGGCAATCGCCTGTTCTAGAACGGGACCGACCCTTTGGACGATGCTCATCCACCTTCCCCCCCGGGAACGCTAGCGTCAAAAATAACGTGTTCGAGGCCGGAATGCAACCGACGGGCGAAATCGCGACTATTTTCGGTCTAATCGTTGCGCAAATCTGCAAAGGAGACCGAAGGCAAACATGCCGCAGCGGAGCCAACGGCGATGAATCGTCTCAAAAGGCTCATCGTTGTCAGAGTTACAAAAGTTGAACTTCATCGGAGAACACTCTTTCTGTCTGCGGGCCTGTTGGATTTACAGCGCACCCCGCGCATTTAGACAGGAGAAAGAAGATGAAACGCATCCTTTTGGCTTCGGCCGTGCTGGCGCTGTCGGCCGGGCTTTCCTTTGCCCAGACGACGAGCGGAACCTCAACGAGCGGAACCTCGACCACGACAACCATGCCCAGTACGACGGATCAGGGCACCGGCACGACGAGCAGCGGCACCAACATGTCCGGCGATCAGGGCACCGACACGACCACCACCAGCGGCACCACGAATCCGAACTCGGCCAGGGACTGCGCGCCCGGCCAGCAGACTGGCAGCGCTCAGCAGGCGGCGCCTGGTCAGCAGGACACGGCAGCCAACACCGCCGCGCCGGGCCAGGTGAAAAAGACCGACGAAGGTTGCTGATTGGCACATCGGCCCACGTTGGAATCACCAGTGTGTGGCTGGCCAGTCTCCCCCGACCACCGCCTGAACTCACTCGGCTGGCGAGCAAGTTGCCGCCAGCCGAGCATCAGTCCAGGAACCTTTGCGCGTGATTGAGCGGCTCAACGGCGAGATTAAGCGGCGGACCGAGGTCGTCGGCATCTTGCCCAACGACGCTATCGTCCACCTCGTACGCGCGCTCCTTCTTTGAGCAGAACGACGAATGGGCCGTCCAAGCCAGATACATGACACTGGAAACCATCAGCCAAATGAGCGATGATCCGCTCATCAGCCTGCCAGCGGTGGCACGCTGATCATCCCGGCCCCCATGCCGGAGAGCGCGGCGAGCAAGCCGTCAGCTCCACCACATCCTGGGACACGATCTGAAAATGGGTTTAGCCAAAGACTTGTCTAATGTTGCACTCACATTCAATTGTCCGGATTGCTCCTATCCGGCAGTAAGGAAAGGCTCTGCACTAAGAACGATCGCACACTTCAGATGCCACGGGTGCAACGCCAAGGTGCGGATCACTTATCAGCAGAAGCTAGCAATCTTCGAAAAGCACAGGCTATCGGCCGCCCAGGGGGCGTTGCGACATCTCAACTCTGCTTTGCGGTAAGCCTAGGCGGCTTTGCCCAAGGGTGAAGCGCGGCATGGCCGGTGTCGCCCTAATCCTGATCCCGGAAGTCCAGCAGCGAGGCGTTGCGTAGACCCTCTTCGCGGTGCACATGCTTACGCGGCCAATCAGCCCCGGCTTGACCCATTGGGTGGCTGGGCGCTTCATGCCCTTTGGCGGCGGCCCGGCATGCTCCTGGCGCCGCTTCCATAGCCGCTCGCGGGTCGCTCGGGTGCGCCCAACGCCGAGCAGCTGGCCGAATGCGGTCGCCGGACTTTGTGCCGGTCGGGGCTAAAGAGTGCCCATATCAAATGGAATGAAATCCTTAGTCGTTCCTTCATTCATCCTGGCTTAAATATTTCCATGGAATGGGGTGCCCGTATCTTGAGGCGGTTTGTTAGCCGTCTGCGACAACCAGGCGAGAGCGGCAACGTTGCTACTATTTTTGCTCTGTCTTTGCCGATTGTCGTCGGCGGTGCGGGCCTCGGTATCGAGACTTCCTATTGGTATTACAGCAGCCTGAAGCTACAAGCGGTGGCGGATGCGGCGGCCTATGCTGGCGCTTTGGAAAAGGTTTCGGGATCCGACACGCCAAAGATTGTCTCCGCAGCGACAGCGTCAGCGACCACGAACGGCTGGGGACCGTCAGCAGGTACAATAGAGGTCTTCTCGCCTCCGTCAGCCGGTCCAAATGTCGGAAAAAAGGCGGTTGAGGTAGTCGTTCATCAGAACCTCGATCGGTTCTTTACGTCGATATTCACGCAGAACGCAGTTGGCGCACAAGCAAGGGCGGTGGCTCTTATTACGGATGCTTCAAAAGCCTGCATTTTGACGGTCGATCCTTCCGCTT
>NZ_JAMYSY010000063.1:0-27043 GCF_040322175.1 Mesorhizobium sp. M0185
TGGGCGATTACCGCGGCATCGTGATGAGTGACGGTTATTCCGCCTGGCGCACGCTGGAAGGGGCAACGCATCTTGGCTGCATGGCCCATTCCAGGCGGCGCTTCGTCGATGCCCTAAAGGCGAGGAAGAAAGGCGGCGGCCCGCCGGAACAGGCGCTCCGGTTCTTTGAACAGCTCTATCGGGTTGAAAGGCAGGCGCGGAACGAAATCCCCGATGACGGCGAAACGCGAGATGACTGCATTCGCCGCTTCCGCCAGCAACATAGTGTCCCGATCCTCCATGCTCTCAAGGCATGGCTCGACGACATCGCCCCCAAAAGTCTTGCCGGACAGCAAGCTCGGCGACGCCGTCTCCTACACCCTGAACCAATGGGGATATCTGACTCGTTACACCGAGGACGGCAGCATGCCGATCGACAACAATCTTCTCGAGCGTGACATCAGAATCTTTGCCACTGGAGAATCTTTGCCACTGGCCGGAAAAGTTGGCTGTTCAGCGATACCGTCGACGGAGCCAGGGCCAGCGCCGTCATCTACAGCCTGATGTTGACCTGCCGCGCCTGTGGCGTCGAGCCGTTAGCGTGGCTGCGCCACGTCCTCACCGAATTGCCTCAACGCAACGAGGACGCTGATATCTACGATCTGCTGCCCTTCAACTTCGCCAAAGCAACAGCAGTCTGATCAGACCAGATACCGTTCCCAATTCGAAGGCCATCTGTCGAAAGCGCCCGCGTCAACGTGCAGGGAAAATCGCGCTTACGGCATTTCTTCTTCAACCCGCCGATCGAGCGCGGCTACGACGACGGGCTCGTCACGGCGATAGCCGTTTGCGAGATGCTCGACCGCAGCTTGGGCAAGACACTCGCGGACCTTTACCGAGATCTGCCGCTGACCTTCAGCCACCCCGATAATGTCGCCCCACTGCCCAGAGGAGGTAAAATACGGCGTGGTCGCGATAGTTGCCGAGGAATTCACGCAGGGCGGGATCGAGTTGGTCGGCCAGGCGCTGGCCAATCTCGTCACCGTGAATGGGGGCGTGTCGTTGCCCAGACGGCACCTGCGCTCTGGTCAGGGCCTTGTTGAACAAGCCGGAAATTGTTGTCGACGTGGAAAGCCCTGTCTCGCCGGAACGCCGTCGCGAGATGTTGGAGGCGGTCGATGCCGTGCTGCGCCGCAATCCAGAGGTCGGAGCCTACAACCAGACATTTTGAGAGGACTGGGCCATGCCGGAGCGGATCGTAAGTTTTATCATGAGCGGGGGCGTCGGGTCACGGCTGTGGCCGCTCTCGCGCGAAGACAATCCCAAGCAATTCCACGACCTTTCGGGCGACGGCTCGATGCTTGCGAAGACTGTCCGACGCCTCAAGGCGCGGTCGGACGGCGAGACGCCGATCTATCTGATAGCCTCCGAACGGCATGCCGACCGCGTTATCTCGGACATCGGTCCGCTCGGCCTGAACGGCGGCAGCCCGATTTTCGAACCCGTCGGCCGCAATACCGCCGCTGCGGTGGCCATAGCCACCTTGCACACGATCTCCGAATATGGCGGGGACGCGCTTGTGCTCGTGGTCCCCTCCGACCATCAGATATCGACTGAAACGCAATTCTGGGAAACCGTCGAGGTGGGCATGCCTGCCGCCGATTCAGGCAGCATTGTCGTGTTCGGCATCAAGCCGACGCATCCCGAAACCGGGTACGGTTACATCGAGGCTGCGGCAACTGGTGACGGAGTGGCCACCGTTTCACACTTTGTCAAGCCCAATGCCGAGACGGCCCGCAAATATGTGGCTTCGGGAAGATTCTACTGGAACGCCGGCATCTTCCTGTTTCGTGCCGACACGATGCGGAAGGCATTTCTCGAGTTCCGGCCAGACATCTGGGACACCGCGGAACGGGCCTATAAAACTGCACGGACCGACGTCTCGGGCATCTACCTGCCCCAGGGCTTCTATTCGGCTGTCCCGCCGACGTCGATCGACTACGCAGTCATGGAGCATGCACGCGGTATTGCGATGGTTACGGCTTCCTTCTGCTGGAACGACCTTGGATCGTGGCAATCGCTGCTCGAAGCCAGCCCGACGGACCGCGACGGCAATGTCGTAATGGGCGACGTTGTCGCCATGGATTGCGGCAACTCCTATCTCAGAAGCCAAGGCAGACTGCTGACAGTCATCGGAATGAAAAATGTGGCGGTGGTGACGACACCGGACGCGGTATTCGTCGCTCCTGTCAGCCACAGCCAGAACGTGAAGAAAGTCGTCGAACAACTCGAGAAGAGCGGACGACTCGAGACGAAGTTCACGGCGTCGGAAGACCGGGTCATCATCAGCGGGTCATGGTGCAAGCGGGTCGAACACTGGCTCTTCAACGAAACCCTGCCGCTGTGGTCCACTGCAGGTGTCGACGATAAGTATGGCGGCTTCCACGAGGCGCTCGGTTTCGATGCAAGACCGTTGGGCAAACCCAAGCGTATGCGCACGATGGCTCGCCAGATTTACGCGTTCGCGGTGGCCAAAGAACGCGGCTGGGTTGGACCGGCCGACAAGCTCATCGACCACGGCATCGAGTTCATCGCCAAACACGGCCGCACCGAACGCGGTGGCTGGGTGCGCACCCTTAATTCCGATGGCAGCGTGGCTGACCCGACGGAGGACGCCTACGACCATTCCTGCGTGCTCCTGGCGCTTGCCCATGCTCACCGATGCGGCCATCAGGATGCCCTGCAGCTGGCCCAACAGACGTTCCATATCATAGACACCCATCTCGAGGACGTCAGCCTGAACGGCTTCCTCGAGACCCCCGGCTGGAAGGGGGTACGGTTCTCGAACCCGCACATGCACATGCTGGAATCTTTCCTTGCCTGGCATCGCGTCACCGGCGAGCGTGCATATCTCCGTCGGGCGGCACGCGTCGTCGATCTCTTCCGGTGCCATTTCTTCGATCAGGAGAGCTGGACGCTTGGGGAACATTTCGATGTCCATTGGCTACCGTTGCCGGGAGAGGAGGGACAGTGGACCGAACCAGGGCACCATTTCGAATGGGCCTCGCTCCTCATCGATTTCGCGCGGGCAAGCGGGCAGAAAGACTTGGCAGCCTATGCAAGGAAGCTCTATTCGTCGGCGATCGCCAGCGGATTGAACCGGGCCACGGGCCTGGCTTATGCAGCCGTGTCGCGGCAGGGAATTCCCTTCGATCGGCTCTCCCGCAGCTGGCCGCAATGCGAATCCGTCAAGGCGGCCGTCGCCCTGGACGGCATCGGCGGGCCTGATCTGAAACCCGAGATCGAAGCTCGTGTCGCGCGCCTCTTCAAATGGCATATCGATCCCGCACCGCTTGGCTTGTGGATCGACAGGATTGACGAGCGCGGAAGGTCACTGGCAACGGAGGTCCCCGCGAGCATTTTCTACCACCTCGTGACGGCCTTGATGCAGTATTTGGACAAGACCGCAGGGCAGGTCGAACCTTTCCCGCTGTCTGCTTTGGATACGAGCAAGAGCGTTGCGATGCAGGGTTAGGGCTGACCCAACCGTCCGCCATAGCTCCGTGTTGATTCACGATCAATAACGAGACTAAGTACAAGATCGGGAGGAATACCCATGAAAGTGACAATCCTGGGAAACTATCCGCGCCATGCCTACAAGGGACTGATACAAGGCTCAGACCGAGAAGCTGCAATCAAGGCGGTTTTGGGAAGCCTTGGTGGCAAGGTGTCCGGTATGATGTTTACTCGCGGCGCCTATGATGCCTATGATATTGTCATCAATGCTGAGGTTCCGGACCAGGCCGATGGGGTGGACCTAGCACTGGCGGTCCGGGCAAGCGGCTGGATAAACGACCTCGTTGTCCTCGAAGAACTCGACACGAATGCGACGCTCGCAGCTGCCAAAAAGGCTGGCGGCGTTACAAGCTCGCCGGCTGATTGGACTGGCTGTGCATTGAAGACAGCACGGTTCCGACTGAACGCGCCGTGCTGCCAAGTCTCAAGGAAAGACAAGCTGGGGTTTCGGAAAGCCGAAGCAAGCGCGGCATTGGTTTTGCTTCGATACCGCGCCGACAGCGAACGCGCCCGGCTCAGGGGGTCAGAAACGGAGGTCATGCCGAGTTAATCTTGGAGTGTACACCCTAGAAGGTGCGCTTGACGGATCGGCGAGATCCGGTTTTGTAGAGGTTTCTTGTCGGAGCGCTTCTTTATCTAATCGGAGCGCGACAAGGCAATCGAGATCACATTGTCAGTATCTGTGTCTCAGGTAGCTCGAACAGCATTGCCAAAATTGGCTGCTCGGGCGGCGTTCTCATGATCACCGTCCCTAAGCGAACTCGGACTTTACGGCTTTCCAGGATACCTATGGTCCTGACGCAGCGGGTGGAGCTAGCCGTCACTTCCCTACACCTGTGCGTCGCCGCCCATCTCGCGTAGAAGGGCCCTGGCCGAACCCGGCCCTGCGACGCGAGAACTCCATGCGAATAGTGTTGCCTGTCCTGTTGCTCGGCGCCGCCCTCGCCAGCCTGTCGCCCGCCCGGGCAGCGGCCGGCGATTGCGGCGATGCCGCCGCCCTGGTGCAGCAGGCCTATCCCAAGGCCCGAAAGAGCGCCGACGGCGCCTCGTTCACGCTTGAACCCCATACGAGCATCGCCTCAACGCTCCCGGAGAGCGATGCGCCATTCGGCCTGATCTGCAAGATCTGGCCCGCCCATGGCGACCTGCTGTTGGTTGCTGTGCCGCTGATCGACAGCGCCAACAGCGACCACCTGCATGTCGGCGATATCGAGGTACTGGTCGTCGATAGAAAGAGCCTGCGGGTGCGCCAGCGCCTGCTCCAGCCTGGACTGATGACCGATGATGCCATCGCGATCCGTAAGGTGGAATTCGACACCGGCCGCTATGCACTGGCCCCTGAGGTCCCCGCCTTCGGCCTGCGCATCGAAATGGCAAACCATTCGCAGGCTACTCCCTTCACTGAAACCGACCTGCGGCTCTATGCCGTCGCCAGCGATGCGCTGCGCTTGGTGCTCGACGGCCTCGTGGTGGCCGGCCATGGCGGCGAAGGTGATGCCAGTTGCGCTGGATCGTTTCATTCCAGCCAGGTCAGCCTGGCGATGAGCCCGGCGCGCCATCATGGCTATCATGACATCATTGCGGTCGAGCGGTCGAATACCGACAATCCCTCCGCCGACAAGGATGGCGAATGCCAGTCCCATCCCGGCAAGGCTGTGAAGCGGACCTACCGGCTGCATTATGACGGCAGCCGCTATCCGGTTCCCGCGGCACTCAAGGTGATGGGGTTGTAACGCCGCCGCACACATCCCTGCCTTGGTTCGTCGATGTGATCAATTCCAGTTGAATGGGTATCGACCATTAATTCTCTCGTGGTAGGAGGCGCTCAAGGGGGCTCTTCCCAAAGGAGCTGATGATTTGTGGTGGTCAAGATTCAAAAGGGGTTTTGCAGGAACGTGGGACGACAGACTTGACGGGCTATTCTCCGCAAAGGTCGACTACGCCGGAAAATCCATTCTCGATGTTGGCTGCAATATGGGTGTTGTCGCCTATGAGATATCCAAGCTGAAACCCAGCTCGATCCACGGGATCGACATTGCCAAGCCGCATATCGAGACTGCAAAGATGTTGTTGAGTGGCTCCCCGGTGCATGCCCGGTTCGATCGCCTGAATCTCGGCAGCCGGCGCCTCGGCAATATCCTTCTGCCGAAATACGATATCGTCCTGCTGCTGGCTGTCTACCAGCACATGCAGCGCAACATCGGCCCAGGCAAGGCGCGAAGGGTGCTTTCCAATATTGTGAGGCGCACCTCGAACGTTGTTGCCCGCGTTCCGCCGGGGACGGATGGCGAATTCATCGAAACGCTGTCCGACGAGGGGTTCCAGGTCAAGAGCACTCACACATCGCCTCTTGGTAGTCATGTGCTCGTGCTTGAGAAACCTGCCTTCGGAAATCCGCAGTCATGATGACACATTGCTTGTGGTAATCTGCCTCTTCAACATCCCATGTGCCAGCAGCGGGCGCAGACCCGCTGCCTGCCTGCAACTCGGCTCGTAGCGCCGATTCGCCGGCAGAAAGCATTTTGCGGATGGACTTCGCGCCAATGCCGTTGACATTGAGGGCCGCGGCTGCGGTGTTCTCTGCCACTGCCTTAACAGACTGGATGCGCCCGTTGGCGTAGACGAATTTGGCCGCCGCGGCGAGAGCTAGGGCGCCCGCCTAGTGCGGATGGCTCACGGGGCCGGAAGGGTGAACAGGGTTCGGAATAGCTCCTCCGCACGCCGCAGTCCTTCATCTGTCAGAACCACGGACTTCGCCTTGTTTGCCGGATTCGCGATCAACCCCTTCTCGTGCAAGCGATCCAGAGCATTCCAATCCAACCCCTTCCAGGCGCGCCTCTCTTCATGCAGCGTCAGCCAAAGCAGGCCCAGAACGGCTTCGTCGATCTTGTCGGTGTCGATCTCCATGCAAGCAGTCTAACACGCGAAAGGGCCTCTGCCACGATCCACACCCGGATGGTTACTCCCTGCCACGAGCGTTCGCCTGAAAACAGGTGCCTCACTCAGGCGTAGCATCCGCGACGGCGTCATTGGGGGGGCGAGCCGGGACGGGATTGGAGTTCATCATGATGCCTAAGCGGCCGTGGCAGCGTTGCCGCTGGCAATGAAACGCAAATTGGCGAAATCCTCGTCGTCGCTCTGGTTGCGCTTGCCGCAGGCGAGCGGCTCACCATTCAGGTGCGCGTCATGCTGCCGGCAGCGCGCGTCACCCCGCCGCGGTGAACCATTCCATAGTGCGACCGACGCGCGGATACGTTTCGCGGGACACTTTCTTCTCCGACGCGCTCTCCGACCGCAGAAGTCCCAACCTTGCCAGAGGTGAATTTTTGGGCCCTGAGCGGTTATCGCGGAGCGCATTCCGGGCCACAACCGACTTTGCGACATCCCTTCACTGACTCACTGCCCGTCTAGCGCCAGAATGCGAAATCCGCTGTGAGGGTCGGGGCTTCGCAACAACCGCTCATGGTCGTTCTGACATTGCAGGGCTGACGTGTTTTCATCGAGCCAAGACTGACTCTGGTACCGTGCCGGGAATGAGCTATAGTTCACATACTGTGACGGCCGGGCGTTTGCACAATGGCTGGACTGGGTGAACAGATTGCGCGTCAGCAGCGCACCATGGGACCGCTCCTTGTGGCGGCAGTGGTCATCGGCCTTATCGGTCTGCCCGTCGCAGCCTGGCTCGACCTCCGAGACCTGTCGGAACGGATGCTGCGCAGGCAAGCCAGCGAAATCAGCCGCATCATCGACGAAATGCGCGGATTTTACGGCAGCGACGTCGTGGGACGCGTGCTGCAAGCTAACGGCGCCGTGACTGCGACGCACAACTACCGGGACGTGCCAGGCGCGATCCCTATTCCAGCAACCCTCTCGATCGAACTGGGCAAGCGCATCAGCGCTCATGACGGCTCGGTCAAATATCGCTTCGTCTCGGATCTGCCTTTCAAAGGCCGCGCCCCCCACCAGCTCGATGCGTTCGAGCGGAATGCAATCCTGGCTTTGCGCGCCAACCCGAAGGAGCCGATCATCGAGGTCTCGGGTTCACTGTTTGACCGGCAGGTCCGCGCCGCGGCCCCTGTCATAATGGGACAAGTCTGCGTCACCTGCCATAACTCACACCCGGACAGCCCCAAGACGGACTGGAAGGTAGGGGATGTCCGAGGGATCCAGGAGATATCAGTCAATCAGCCTATTGCTGCGAACGTGCTGACCTTCAAGTATCTGCTCCTATATTTCGGTTTCGCGGCGGCGGCGGGCCTGACGTTCATTCTCCTGCAGCGTCGGCAGTCCGCGTTGATTCAGGGCATCAACAAGGAGCTTTCGGAGGCAAACGACTTCCTGGCCGCGATTTCATTGAAGATCGCCAAATACCTTTCGCCTCAAATCTACAAAAGCATCTTTAGCGGCCAGAAGGACGTCACCATCGCGACCGAGCGCAAGAAGCTCACGATCTTTTTCTCCGACGTCAAGGATTTCACCGCGATCGTGGAACGGCTCCAGCCCGAGGACCTGACGCTTCTCCTCAACGAGTACTTCACCGAGATGTCGACGATCGCGCTCAAACACGGCGGCACCGTCGACAAGTTCATCGGCGACGCGCTTCTTGTGTTCTTCGGAGACCCCGAAACGCAAGGCGTCGAGGAAGACGCGAGAGCCTGCTTGCGCATGGCTGTCGACATGCAGCGTCGACTGGAGCAGTTGAACAGGGTGTGGCATGACCGCGGAGTTGAACGGCCCTTCCGAGCTCGCATGGGCATCAACACGGGCTATTGCAATGTTGGGAACTTCGGTTCCGATGATCGGATGGACTACACGATCATTGGAGCCGAAGCGAACTTGGCGGCCCGTCTGCAGTCGATTGCCGAGCCCGGCGGCATCTGCCTCAGCTATGAGACTTACGCGCTCGTGCGCGACCTTGTCCGGGCGCGTCCGTTAGCACCCATTGCCATGAAGGGGATCAGCCGGGAGGTTGTCCCCTACGAAGTCGAGGGCCTCCTGGGTGAACTCGCCCAGCGCCCTCAGGTCATCAGCGAGCATGCGACTGGTCTCGACTTGTTCCTCGATGTTGAGGCAATCGACGAGAACGGGGTCGAGCGGGCGAAGAAGCGACTTTCGGAGGCGCTCCTGGCTTTAACCATCCGAAGCAAGCCCGCCGCACTTTAGGTTCTTGAATGTGATGCAATCTGGACCGTGGAACGGGCAACCTATTTTTGTTCCGTGACAGTCGGCTAAACCGTCACACTATGGGGAGCGCGACAAGCTGGTAAGCGACGCTTGCGCTCTGCGTTGCGAGACTGTGGCACTCACGCAGCGTCGATGTCGGTCTGCGGAAAGTCGGCGCCTTTGAACATTAAAGGCAGGTCAAAATGCCGGGCACAAGCATAGGCGAAGCAGTCACCAAAATTCAGCCGCGCCGGGTGCCGGCCCTTGCCGAAGCGATCGAAAGCGTCAAGCGCGAGTCGAGCCGTGTTCGGCGGCACCGCGACCATGTCAATCTCCATCAACGAGAGATAGCTTTCCACGGCCTCGGCCGCCTCGCTGATTGCCAAGTCCAAGACTCTCGCGACCGCGATTGCAGCCTCCCATACCGCGAGTGGCGAGGTCAGCCGCTTTCCGGTCTGCTGCATGCGTGCAAGGAGTTCGCGCGCATCATCCTCGTTGGTCATCAGCGCCGTCAGGGCCGAGGCGTCGATGAACATCAGTGATTCTCGTACAGGCTGTCGCGAAACGCCTTGTCGGCGGGCCTGCCGTGATCAGGCTTGCCCCGGGCTCGCAGATCACGGCAGAACCTGACGCCGATCTCCACCAGGGACGGTCTATCCTGTTCGCGCTCAAGCTCATGCTTGAGCGCGGCATGGACGGCCTCTGTCAGACCAGTCCTCTTAAGCGCGGCGACCCGGCGGGCCAGCGCGTCAGTCTCGGGATTCTTGATGTGGAACGCCATCACTCGCTCGTATAGCCGTTCAAGTGTATCGGTATATAGCAATTTGGATACACCGTGTGAAGGCCCCGCAGCATCGACCCGGACACGAAGCGAATCGCCACGCCGACCCGACTGTAGGTAGGATAGGGATCGTACCGCTGTGTTTACAGGCGAGCAGTATCTGAGGTCGCTTGCATAAGTCACTTGCAACACCCGCACTTTCGTACGGGTCTGGAACTGCGCAATCACCGTCTAGCCAATGCCAGCAGCCTTGCCGCTTGCGATAAAATGCGGGTTGGCGAAATCCTCGTCATCACTCTGGTTGCGCTTGCCGTAGGCGAGCGGCTCACCATCCAGCGTGCGCGTCATGCCGCCGGCAGCGCGTAGCACCGCGTCACCCGCGGCCGTATCCCACTCCATGGTGCGGCCGAAGCGCGGATAGACGTCCGCCTCGGCGCCGGCGACAAGGCAGAATTTCAGCGATGAGCCGACCGAGACGATCTCGGCGGCGCCAAGCGCGCGGATATAGGCGTCGGTTTCCGGTGTGTTGTGGGAGCGGCTGGCAACGACGGTCAGCGGCACCATACCGGCCCTTGCCGAAATCGGCTGGCGATCGACGATCTCGTAGTCATTGATCTCGATCGTTTCCGCTTTGCCAGGCCGGCCGGAAAAGAAGCGGCCGGTGCAAGGCGCGAAGACGACGCCGATCTCCGGCACGCCATGGCGAACCAGCGCGATGTTGACAGTGAAATCGGTCCGCCGGTTGACGAACTCCTTGGTGCCGTCGAGAGGATCGATCAGGAAGAAGGCGTCGCCGAGATCCGGTGCCATGATGCCGGCAGAGGCTTCTTCCTCGGCCACGCATGGAATCTCTGGAAATGCGGCGCGCAGCCCGGCAAGGATGATCTTTTCGCTCTCGCGGTCAGCCTCCGTCACCGGCGAACTGTCCAACTTGCTGTCGACCGCACAGCCGGCACGAAAGACGCGCATCACCTCGCGACCCGCCGCCAAGGCAAGGCGCTCGAAGACGGCTAGCATCGCTTCGTCGTCAGATACCGCCGCCGCTGTCATATTGGTCTTCGGCAATGTCCCGCTCGCTCAGCCAGTGTTCCAGGGCGTCCACCATCTCCTCGGCCGATCTGCCGAGGGTCTTGAGATGGATTTCAGGTTTTTGCGGCGCCTCATAGGGCGAATCAACGCCGGTGAAATTCTTGATCTCGCCGTTCAACGCCCGCGCATAGAGACCCTTCGGATCGCGCCTGGCACATTCCTCGAAGGGGGTATCGACAAACACCTCGACGAATTCGCCGTCGGCCATCAATTCGCGCGCCATGCGCCGCTCGGCGCTGAACGGCGAGATGAATGACACGATGACGATTAGCCCGGCGTCGGCCATCAGGCGTGCCACTTCGGCGACGCGGCGAATGTTTTCGACACGATCGGCGTCGGTGAAACCGAGATCGCGGTTGAGGCCGTGACGGACGTTGTCGCCATCCAGAATGTAGGTATGGCGCCCGGTGGCGAACAGCTTCTTTTCGAACAGATTGGCGATGGTCGACTTGCCCGAGCCCGAAAGCCCGGTGAACCAGAACACGGCCGGCCGCTGGTTCTTCATATCGGCGCGGGCGCGCTTGCCGACATCGAGCGACTGCCAGTGGATGTTTTCGGCGCGGCGCAGCGAATGCAGGATCATGCCGGCGCCGACCGTGGCATTGGTGATGCGGTCGATCAGGATGAAGGCGCCGGTGGTGCGGTTTTCGGCAAACGGATCGAAGGCGATCGGCGACCGCGTCGAGATGTTGCAGATGCCGACTTCGTTCATTTCAAGCGACTTGGCCGCCTCATGGGCAAAGTCGTTGACGTTGACCCGGTATTTCAGGTCGGTGACAGTGGCGCTAGTCTGGTCGGTCTCGGTGCGCAGGATGTAGGAGCGGCCAGGCAGCAGCGCATGTTCGTCGAACCAGACGATGTTGGCGGCGAACTGGTCGGCGACCTGTGGCCGCGCCGCCGGCGATACCAGCATATTGCCGCGCGAGACTTCCACCTCGTCGTCGAGGACAAGGGTGATGGCCTGGCCGGCAATAGCCTGCTGAAGATCGCCGCCATGCGAGACGATACGCCTGACACGGGAGGATTTGCCCGATTTGGCGACGACCACCTCGTCGCCCGGCGCAACCGACCCGGAGGCTATGGTGCCGGCGAAACCGCGAAAATCGAGATTGGGACGGTTCACATATTGGACCGGGAACCGGAACGGCAATTCGACCGCGGCCTGGTCGACCGACACGGTTTCGAGATGTTCGATCAGCGTCGGGCCGGAATACCAGTCAGTCCTCTCGGAACGACCAGTAACGTTGTCGCCATAGCGAGCCGACATCGGTATGGGCATGATCGTTTGGAAGCCGAGCTCGCGCGAGAAGTGCCCGTAATCCGCGACGATCCGTGTAAAAACCGCCTCGTCGAAACCGACAAGATCGATCTTGTTGACGGCGAGCACGATGTGGCGAATGCCCAGAAGCGAGGCAATGATCGAATGCCGCCTTGTCTGGCGCAGCACGCCCTGGCGCGCATCGATAAGCACGATGGCGAGATCGGCGGTCGATGCCCCCGTCGCCATGTTGCGGGTGTATTGTTCGTGGCCGGGCGTGTCGGCGACGATGAACTTGCGCTTCGGCGTGGCGAAGAAGCGATAGGCGACGTCGATAGTAATGCCCTGCTCGCGCTCGGCCTCGAGACCGTCGACCAGCAGCGCGAAGTCGACGTCGTCGCCGGTGGTGCCGTGCTTGCGCGAGTCGCGCTCGAGCGCCGCCAGCTGGTCCTCGAAAATCTGCTTGGTATCGGAAAGCAGACGCCCGATCAGCGTCGACTTGCCGTCGTCGACCGAACCGCAGGTCAGGAAGCGCAGCAGCGACTTTCGTTCCTGCGCCGCCAGATAGTCGCGGACGCCGTCGGTCGGGGCGAGGCTCTTGGCCATGATGTGGCGCATTTTCAGAAGTACCCCTCGCGCTTCTTCTTTTCCATTGAGCCGGCCTCGTCGCGGTCGATCAGGCGACCTTGCCGCTCGGAAGTGCGCGCCGTGAGCATTTCGCCGACTATCGCCTCCAGAGTGTCGGCTTCGGAGTCGATCGCGCCGGTCAGTGGATAGCAGCCGAGCGTGCGGAACCGCACCATCCGGTTCTGCACCCTCTCACCAGGCCGCAATTGCATGCGTTCGTCATCCCTCAGGATGAGCATGCCGTCGCGCTCGACGACCGGTCTTTGCTTGGCCAAGTAGAGCGGCACGATCGGGATGTCTTCCTGGAGAATGTATTGCCAGATGTCGAGCTCGGTCCAGTTCGACAGCGGAAACACCCGGATCGATTCACCGGCTGCGATGCGGGTGTTGAAAATCTTCCACATCTCCGGCCGCTGGTTCTTCGGATCCCAGACGTGCTGGGCGTTGCGGAAGGAGAAGATCCGCTCCTTGGCGCGCGACTTCTCCTCGTCGCGGCGGGCACCGCCGAAGGCTGCATCGAACCCGTATTTGTCTAGCGCCTGCCGCAGTCCCACCGTCTTCATCACATGCGTGTGGGTGTTGGAGCCATGGTCGAACGGATTGATGTTGTCGCGCACCCCGTCTTCATTGACATGGACCAGGAGGTCGAAACCGAGCTTTTGCTGCATCTGGTCGCGAAAGGCGATCATTTCGCGGAATTTCCAGGTCGTGTCGACATGGAGAAAGGGAAAGGGCGGCTTGGCCGGATAGAATGCCTTCATCGCCAGGTGCATGAGCACGGACGAATCCTTGCCGACCGAATAGAGCATCACCGGCTTGGCGAAAGCCGCGGCCACCTCGCGAAAAACATGGATGGATTCGGCCTCAAGCCGCTGAAGGTGCGTAAGTGCGATGTTCATGGACTGCGAGCGTTCTTTCGTACCGATCCACGGAAGGGCCTGCATCGGAGGCGACCTTCAGCCGCCCGATTCAAACTGCACTTCCGGACAATCTATTCTCGTGCGGGCTTTCTAGCAGATCGTTCCGGTCCAGAACAATGCAAGACAGGCTTGCGGCCGAATGGTTCGGGAATGAATTTTCCGTACGGCCAGCAAAATCGGGAAATTTCTGCTCAGCGACGGATGCCGCTTGAAATGGGCAGGAAAATATTGCCTGGGCTTAGGAAGCTGAGAGCAGGAGCCGGCAGTCAGGGCGCTTGCCTGCCAGTCGTCCGCCTCATTCAGCCGACGACCAGCCGTGGCGACGAGCCGTGGCGACGAGCCGTGGCGACGAGCCGTGGCGACGAGCCGTGGCGACGAGCCGTGGCGACGAGGTCGCTAAGACGACGTTCCGATGGGAACAAGTAGCTTGTCACCGTTGTGGTCGATCTCGATCATCTCGCTCTTACGGCTCAGGCGTTCCGCAAATCCTTTGTGAAAGATGATGGCGTTCATATAGGCAAAGGTCATGGCCAGCGCCTCGGTCCGCAGCGGATAGTCGACGAGGGAATGAATGAGCAGAAACGATACCGAGAGGAATGCGGCCTTCTGAAGTGGGTCACGGCGAATCCTGGCCAATGCAATCAAAAGCAATACGAAATAGCCTACCATAAGCAGGATAGCAGGAATTCCCCCTTCGAAGGTAATTTCAAGATATTCATTGTGAGCATGATTCACATACTCCCTGAAAATCATGCCTGCTCTTTCGTATATCTGGTAGGCTTTCTGGAAATTCCCGAATCCAATGCCTGTCGCCCAATTGTCTTTGATGCCCTCGATTGTGGTTCGCGCAAATTCTCCTCGCCCGAACGCCGGATCAAGGGCCTGTGCATCCAGCTTGGTCCAGGCGCTTATCGTGTAGATCGAAAGCGCGATAAAAATCAGGAGAACACTGTGTCCACTCACCCTCGAACGGGCTGAGAGAAAGACCACGGATAACACGGTGATCGCCAACCCGATCAGAACACCGGCGCGGGAACCGGCGGCCAAAAGAAGCAACAAAAGCGCGATCAGGCCGAAGGATCCAGCCAAGAGATGTCCACGGAACAGACCGTAATAGACGACGAAGGGGATAGACACAAAAAGCAACGCCGAAAAATGATTCACGTTGGCGAAAAGCCCGGCATTGATCGTAAAAGGCAACAGCCCGACAATAGCGACATCGTCGGAGAGCGAATATTGGATTGCTCCCGCCAGACCGTTGCAGATAACGCCCATGAAGAAAAACGGCAGGAGCGCGCTGACCTGCTCGGCACGCAAACGCAATACCGCCAAAAAAAACGCCGTCGCGGCCAAAAGGTAAAGCAGACATTCGACCGTGCGGCCGAGCCCAACGCTGATGAAGCGAAAACGGCTTTCTCCAACCCAGGCATCTCCGAGCAGCCGTTCCGGCCGCAACCCGTTGAATATGGCCGCGGGCAGTGGGACGATTTGCAGAAAGGTCAACGCCACGGCGAAGATCAGCAGCCACAGAACAAACCGGGGGATTCTCTGGCCGGGGGTTTTCGAAAAGACGGCCGCCGCCGAAACAATGGCCGCAACCTCGATCAGAGTGTCCGTGTAAAGGCCGCTCGCAGTACCACCGCCGATCAGCAGCGATACGAACAAGACCGAGCCGAGGAAATATTTATCCCATTCCGACGAACGGTCATTCAAGATGGAAGTCTCTCGATGCTCAATTTGTGCATTACCAAGGTGCCGACATATCGAAATCGCCAGCTCTCGGCAATGGCGGCCGTCTGCAGCGTCAACAGTTGCATGGGGCAGTCAGTCGGCCCGACCGAAAAATCCTGACTCAGACTTTGTCGGTTGAATGTGCCCTCAGGAATGTTGAACCGTGCGATCTCACCGGCCGGCCCCAGACATCTGATCGACCAGAACAACTCCTTTGGAAGCTTCAGGTTGCGTGCAGAGGCGAACAGCGAAATCCTATAGGAGCCTGGGGGCAGCGCGACGTACTGCTGAAGGGCTGTGTTCTTGACCGGTGTGTTCAAAAACCGGACCGTCGCGCCACTCTCGCCTTCCACCGCATCCTGGGATTTCGCAAATGTAATTTCCAGGCCCGATTGATCGCGAGTCTGCCAATCGAACGGTTTGCCGCCGGCGACCGGCTCAAACGTGCCGTTGAAAATATATCCAACCAGCTTCCGCTCTTGATCGGACAGGCTGAAAAGAAATAGCCGATATGCCGGTCCATATTCCCTCTGGCGAAAATAGCCGTTGATGACGGCACTGAGTTCGCCCGAATTTGGTGGCGCGTTTGATCCGGTCAAGTCGAGCAGCAGCCGATTTGCGAAATCGAGCCCCTCGGAGGTTTTGCTAAGGGCGTAGATCAGACTGACCCTCCAGGGCGCCTCCGCCTTGATGGCCGTCAGCACGGCTTGGTATCCGTCGGGATCTGAGAGAATTTTCGGTAGGCCATCGGAGATCGCCGGAAATTGGTCTGGCCATCGCCGCAGCAATGTGTCGATCTCGCCGACAGCCCTTGACAGATCACCTGTCTCGGTCGAGTGGCCGATAGACCTCTGGAGCGCATGGATTTCCGTCTTGGACAATCCTAGGGCCTGATCGAAAAGCTTATAGGCTTCGTCTCTCTCGCCTTGCCGATATTTGATCTCACCGATCAGGCTGTAGAGACGTGCGTCGGCCAGATTGAAACGAAGCGCATCCTTGGCCCTGGCAAGCAAGGCCTCAAGGTCCGGAGCGTTATTCGTGTCGTTCAGATCGCTGGTGATCTCGCTTATCAGCGCATCGACGTTCAGCGGATCCAGCGCAAGAGAAACGGCTGGCGTTTCCGTCTCAAGTAACCGACTTAGCCCGATCGACGAAGCCGCCAATACTAGAACGGATGCGACGAACCAAACGCTTGAACGCCGGAGATTTCGCATAAGCGGGCTGGTCTGCTCCATGATCCACGTTGCCCTCAATCTTCGCTGTATCCGCGCCGTAGTTGTAATATTGGTAGTTCATGTACTTGTAGGCGTAGTTGTAGTCGAACTTGTTCACCGCAAATTTGGACATCGCGGCCCCAACCACATTGGCACCGGCGGCTCGCATGCGCTTCAACGCCGCTTTGGCCGACTTGCGCGTCACCTGATTGGTAGAGATGACCATCAATGTGCCCTCAGCGAGCCGGCTGAGAATAGGAGCATCCGAAAGGCCAACGATCGGCGGCGCGTCGATGATGACAAGATCGAAGCGCTTGCCGAGATTGGTTATGATAAGAGCCATCTTCGGTGACGAGAGCAGATCCGCTGGGTTTGGCGGGATCGTGCCAGAAGTCAGAACGGTGACGTTGGGATATTTCGTCGCCCTGAAAATGCTCGCCAGATCCTCCTTGCGAACGGTGTTTGTCAGCAGATTGCTCAGTCCGATCGTATTGTCGAGACCAAACAGGCGATGAAGGTTCGGTTTGCGGAGATCGCCGTCGACAATGAGAACCCTTGCGCCGAGCGCGGCAAAATCCTGGCCGAGTTTGAACGATGTGGTCGACTTGCCTTCCGAAGGCTCCGAACTCGTGACGACCAGCGATCGTGGCGCGCCTTCCGCACCGGAAAACTGCAGCGATGTTCGAAGCGAACGATAGGCCTCCGACAGGCCGGATTTCTGATCGGCAATAGCGGCCACGAGTTCCCGGTCATCGACGAGCGGCAAGATGCCGAGCATCGCCAAGCCGAGCTCCTTTTCAACCTGCTCGGGATTGGTGAAGGTGTTGTTAAGGAGTTCGATGACATAAATGACAGACGCGCTCAGAGCCAGGAAAAGCGCCAGCGCTATGGCGACGTTGATGCCTAGGCGCGGCGAATATGGGCGATTCGGCTGGGTGGCAAAATCTACGATTGCGGCGGTTTGGGTCTTGAGTTCGGAGCTGACACCAACCTCGTTCAGCTTGGCGATGAGGCTGTCATATTGAGAACGATTTGAATCCACTTCGCGCTTGAGGATCGTGTATTTGATGTTCTTGTCGTTGAAGATAACCTGCTGCTTTTCCATCTCGACAAGTTTGGCCTTCAAATCGGCCTCCTTGTTCTGTGCCTCCTGGTATTTCAACCGCAGCGAATCCGTTATGGCTAGGACGCCGTTGTTATAGAGCCGCTGCAACTCCTTGATCTGCGACTGGAGCTGCTGCATTTCCGGAAAACCAGGCTTTAAAATACCCAGTTTCTGCTGGTACTGGCTGGTCAAATCCGCCAGCTTTTCACTGAGCTTCTGCAGACCTTCGCTTTCCAGGACGGGGGCCAAGCTCGAACCGCGGCCTTTATCTATCTGGTCTACCACCCGCCCTGCATCGAGACGATCCTGGATCGCTGTCGCAAGGGCGGTGTTCAGCGCCTCGATATTCGAGCCTATTAGAGACTTGTCGTCACCGGTTGTCGTGATGCCGGCATCCTTCGCATACGCAACCAGTTCTTCTTCCGATTTCTGAAGCTTCTGCTTCACCTGCAGGACCTGTTCCTGGATGAACTGTCGTGCCAGATCGGATGTTTCGCTTGTCTGGTCAAGGCGCTGGTCAATAAAGCTTTGCGCGACCTGGTTGGCCACATCGGTTGCATATTTCGGTTTCTGATCGACAAACGTGATCGACAGCAGGCTCGTGTTGGGAACAACGTTGACGGTGAGATCAGTTAGAATGCGCCCGATCGCAATCGCCTCGCGTTGCTCCGGCGTTTTCTCCTCTATGGAGGCCGATTTGGAAATTCCAAACGCGCGATAGAAGATGTTTCCGAGGGAAAAATCCGGCGTGGGGAACAGGAAATCCGGTTTTTCACTAAGCCCTAACTGGAAGACAACGCGCTGGGCCAATGCACGGCTTTTGAGCTTTTCACGGGCCGTCAGGAAGGCCCGGACGTCCGCGTTTTCAGAAACCACCTCGATGTCCTGGAAGACCTTGGCCGAAGGAACAAGCACCTCCAATTGCGTGGTCGCCTGATATTTTGGCGTCTGCATCATGGTAACGATGACGCCGGCGACAAGTCCAGCCGCCGCCATCATGACGATCAACCAGCGGTACTGGACAGCGTAAAACAGCAGCTTTAACGGGCTGAAGCCCTCATCCTGCTCCGAGTGGTCGCGACCATAGGGGCTATAGTTTTGCGCACCGTCATAATAGAGGTCCGCGGACAACGCCTGGCTATGTCCTGGGCCTGCAATTTGATGCTGTCTGTTACGATCGAGCATGGTGCGAGGTAATCCTAGGTTTCGTCTGTATTCCGAAATACGACCGCGATTTATAGTCCTGGGATCACGGCAATTCGGGCAGCACTTGAGGCAACACCGAGGGCGTCCTTGAGATTGTTCATCGCGATTTTCGACTTCGAGGCGAAGACGACAATCTTGTCGCCACCATAGATCCGTGGATTGCCGCTCTTGCCACCACGAATCTCCTCGACGTTGTAATTGGCGACCAATGTGGTTGGGCCGATAGTGCGATAGACAAAGACTTTTTTTGCATCCCCAACGGCATTGAACCCTCCAGCAAGGGCGATCGCATCGATGAGAGAAGAATTGCTCGACACCGGATAAATACCGGCCCTGTTGACTTCGCCATCGACGGTTATGCGCTGTCCGATCGATTCCTTGACGAAAATCGTCACGTCAGGCGACTGCAGGTATTTGGCGCCGTAAGTGGTCTCGATCTCCTGCTCCAACTGACGGACGGTCTTCCCTGCCGCGGTAATGGTGCCAATAAGCGGAAGCGAAATCTGGCCAGCAGAGTCCACTTGAACCGTTCTATTCAAGTTGTCGACCTGAAACACGTTCACCTCGAGCACATCGTTCGGAGATAGAGGCTGCTCGCTGCCGTTCTGTGTATTTTGCGGCGCAGGCAGTTCCTTCACAACCCGCAGAGCGCCGCCACCTGAAAGTGGCGTGGACGATGATGTCAATTGCAGCGCATCAACGGACGAAGATGGTGTCGTCGACGAAGTGCTCGTGCATGCGGATATCGCGAGTGAAACGAGAAGGACCAAAGCCGTGCTCATATGGCTTGCGAAACGGAAAATGCCCATCACGCTGTCCCGCCCTTGAACAGACGGCCCAATCCTCCAAATCGGCCGGCGTTGCCGGCGTTTGGTTTTTGCGGGCGTGCTTTTCCGACCGGCTCAACGGGTCGGTTCGCCAATATTTCGCCTGGACGTTTCAACACCATGTTGCGGGCCTCGTCTTCCCCACATCGCTTGGCAGCGGCAGCGACGGCCTGCGAAAGCCCAGGACGCCGGCGCGTAGCGCTATGAGTGTCCGATGCAATAATGTCCACCCTGCCCTCGTCAATCAGCTTTTCCGAATAATAAAGTGCCGTGCGCCCAAAAGCACCAACAATCGAGTCGGCAGTAAGCTGGATCAGGCAGCCCATTGCATTCAACCTCTCGATAACCTCGTAATTCGTTTTGATCCAGGTCAAACGCTCTGGATGAGTGAGAATCGGGACAAAGCCGGCATTTATCAGGCGTAGGGCAAGATTCTCCATTCGTGGAGGTAAGACATGATGCGGCGGCTCGAACAGAAAATAGCGGGACCTGTTCAAGGTCGGCACGTTGCCCGCCGCCAATTGGCCCGGAAGATCCGGCGCTATGTGAACGTCTGCACCGACGTAGAGAGCAAGTGGTATGGCGGCGTCACGCAGCGCCTGGTGTAACTCTTGAACCGCCCGAACAATGTTCGATGTTCCGTTTTCATATACGCCCGGCGTCACGTGCGGCGTGCACGCCATGTGGGTCGTTCCGTCGGCCACCGCCAGTCGAGCCATTTCCAGCGATTCGGCAAGACTAGGCGAGCCGTCGTCGAGTCCGGGCAAGATATGGGAATGCAAATCGATCATGGGCGTTTGTGACTGCAACGAAGCAACGTGGCGACGTCATCCCCAAAAAGTATAAATGCGTCACCCGCAAAACGGCGAATGACGCATTTGTCAAGTTCACGCGATGCGATGGATGCCAGGTCCCAGCTACTGGCGGACAGAGTCGTCGTCATCATGCGGGCCGATGATCAGCGCCGCACCGGCGGCAAAGGCGGCGCCTGATGTTTCGAGCGCTAGACACATGCCGCCCTCCGCAGGATTGATCTTGACCGTCGTGTTCGTCGTATCCGAAGTATCCGAAACTTGCACCAACACGCAGCAGCAAAAGATTGCGATTCAACAAATTTGCCTGGATAGACCGGCACTTCGCCCCTCATCCCGGCGTGTTCGCCAGCCTCGCCTTGGCTTACGCGATCCGACTGATGCGGCAGTCGCGATACCAGCATACACGCCAGGGTCGCTCTGTCGCCAACAACAGACACAGCAGAAGCGCCACACGCCTCTGCTGCCGTTGCCTTATTTAACTACGCGGTCAACTTAGTCGCTAACGGCGTGGCCGTGATCTTTGTCCGCCGTTGCAGCTAGAACACCAGCCCCAAGAGCCATGCCGCCAAAAATGAAGAGCGGCGTGTTGTTGTTTGTGTTAGGATTGCCCGTCTGGGCGGTCTTCTCAGAACCCAGGACATTGAGGCAAATCTTATTCTCGACCCGCGAGATATCAAGCGTCGAATTCGCCGGAACGCTCAGATTGCAGCCACCGACCTGAACCGAAGCCGAGCCCTTGGCGCCAACCACGACACGACTGCCGAAATCCAGCGCGCCGCCCGCTTGCCCCGGGCCGTAGCCAGCCACCTGCGAGACCATTACGTCGCCATTGACGCGGCCGAGCGATCCAATCGGATTTACGCCGTTATAGGCGGTTGCACAGGTGCACGACCCGTCCTGCGCGAAAGACGACACCGGGGCGAAGCCGGCCAACACAACAACTCCGGCCAACGCACTTTTCAAAACTAGGTTCATCCGCATCAATCCTTCTGTCCCACGTTACCTGAGGCCCGCCCAACCACCAAGCTACTCATCAGCGCGTAACAGCTTTTTGCGCCAATTCCAACCCACTTCGCATATGCGAGATAATTTTTGGTTTCGGTGTGGTTGATTAAACACACCATTAGAATATCGAAACGTATCGTCTTTACAGTCGGCCGCAAGAGCGGGTTGCCAGAAGCCGCAACTAGCGTTCATTGTCGCCCGCCGACATCATCATCGCTCCAACGCTTTGCGCAGGGTCTTGCAGTCGACCACGGCCTGATATTATGCGCATTCGCGCCGTTGCGCTGAGCCAGAGAGACAGCATCACGCGCTAGCCCAAGATCAACAGCCGCGCCTGCTGTCGCTGAGAACTGGTAAGCGAGGTGAGTGAGGAAGCCGGTTGAATTCACCCGACCACGCTCGATGCCAGTTGCACTGAACCTAGCATACCGTCTGCGCTGCAGAATATCCGTTGGCGCTGCCACTCGTGCCTCGGTAGAAGAAGGATGGCGTGCCAGCGGTTGTTGTTGACCAGCCGCGCACGCTTCCTGTTTTGGAAATTGTCAGCATGCTTGGGCCGCCAATTTGGAAATCGGCGAGCAGCGAACCGGCGGCGCTCGCCGTGTCCGTCACACTGACCTTGAGGGCAGTGAAGGTCGTGGCGATATTGTTCCATACGATCGCCGGCAGGTTGGCCAGATCGGTGAATAGTTGCCAGATCCTCATCGCCTACCACTCCGTCGCAGTGAACTTCTGCGACGGAGTGGCCCCAATGATCGAGATGGCGAAGACCGTCTCGATCTCGAACATGCTGTTGGTCGGAATCTTGTAGGATCCGGTGCCGTCGACCGCAGCGGTGCCACCGGTCTCATTGATCCAGATATCGCCGGCAGAAATGTTCTGGCCGTTCAAGCCACGGCGATCGGGATTGGCCGCAGCCAGGACCTGTGCGGTGCCGCCTATGGTGATCGAGCCGGACCGATCCGTTCCACTGCTAAGGGTCATGACTGCGTCCCTCCTTTTCGCCGGATCAGTTTGTGACCTTTTTCCAGTCGGTGTTGGTCAGTGTGAATCGGCGTGCAAAATTGACCCTATAAGCCGGGGAATCGGCGTCCAATTTTGACCCCCCTGATGCTTTGATTTTGCGACCATCAGCTCGTCGTGGCGAGCGGATGGTGTGGGGATGAAGTCGGTGGATACGATTGCCCGGGTTCGGCGCGCCTTCCATGTGCAGGGATGGTCGCTCAAGCGGATTTGCCGCGAGCTGCATGTGTCGCGGAACACCGTCCGCAAGATTCTCAGATCCAATGAGACATCGTTCTCCTACGAACGCGAGCGGCAGCCCAAGCCGAAGATCGGTCCGTGGCAGGATCAGCTTGACGGGTTTTTGAATGGCAACCGTGGCAAGGCGGCGCGCGAGCAACTGACACTGATCCGGATTTACGAAGAGCTTTGCAGCCTCGGCTACGAGGGAGGCTATGACGCCGTCCGCCGATACGCGAAGAGCTGGGCGAAGGCGCGGGGGTCGGCGATGGCGGACGCCTATGTGCCGCTGTTCTTCGCGCCAGGCGAGGCCTACCAGTTCGACTGGAGCCACGAGATCGTCCTGATCAACGGCGTAACGGTGACCGTGAAGGTCGCCCATGTCCGGCTCTGCCACAGCCGCATGATGTTCGTCAGGGCCTATCCGCGGGAGACGCAGGAGATGGTGTTCGACGCCCATGACAGGGCCTTTGCCTTCTTCGGCGGCGCCTGCACGCGCGGCATCTACGACAACATGAAGACGGCGGTGGAAACGATCTTCGTTGGCAAGGACCGCCAATACAATCGCCGTCTCCTGCAGATGTGCAGCCACTATCTGGTGCAGCCGGTCGCCTGCACGCCGGCGTCGGGCTGGGAGAAAGGTCAGGTCGAGAACCAGGTCGGGCTGGTGCGCGAGCGCTTCTTCACGCCCAGGCTGCGCTTCAAGACCTATGAGGAGCTGAACGCCTGGCTGCATGACAAGTGCGTCGCCTACGCCAAGGCGCACCGTCACATCGAACAGCCGGAACGAACGATCTGGAACGTGTTCGAGGAGGAGCGCGGCAAGCTGGTCGAATACCGCGGCCCCTTCGACGGATTCCACACGGTGCCGGCCTCGGTGTCGAAGACCTGCACAGTTCGCTTCGACAACAACAAATACTCGGTGCTGTCGACCGCCGTCGGCCGCCCGGTCGAGATCCATGCCTATGCCGGCAAGATCGTCATCCGCCAGGACGGCGTGGTCGTCGCCGAACATGCCCGCTCCTTCGGCCGCAACGAGACGGTCTACGATCTCTGGCACTATGTTCCGGTCCTCGCTCGCAAGCCCGGTGCACTGCGCAACGGTGCGCCCTTCCAGAGCTGGGTCCTGCCCTCGGCGATGGAGCGTATCCGACGCAAATTGAAGGCGGCGCATGACGGCGATCGGCAGATGGTGTCGATCCTGGCCACGGTGTTGACCGACGGCATTGATGCCGTGGAAGCCGCCTGCCAGGAGGCGCTCGATCAGAACCTCTGCTCCGCCGCCGTCATCATCAACATCCTGGCGCGGCGGCGCGATCCGGCGCCGGCCGTCACCATTCTCACCCCGGACGCTCTTCGCCTGCAGCACGAGCCGCAGGCCGACTGCGCCCGCTACGACAGCCTCAGGAGGGCAAGCTGATGGAACGCACGCAGGTTCTGGAACTAATGGGGACGCTGAAGCTCTACGGCATGCGCGGCGCCTATGACGAGGTCATTGCGACAGGCATCAAGCGCCAGCACGAGCCGCCGAGGATCGTCGGCGATCTGCTGTCGGCCGAGATCGCCGAGAAGCAGGCCCGCTCCATCAAATACCAGCTCACTGTCGCCAAGCTGCCAATCGCCAAGGACATCGATGAGTTCGACTTCGACGGCACGCCGGTCAACGAGGTGCTGGTCCGGGACCTTGCCAACGGCACCTTCGTCGCCGACCAGCGCAATGCCGTGCTCATCGGCGGCACCGGAACCGGCAAGTCGCATCTGGCAATCGCCATTGCCCGCGCCCTGATCCGCAACGGCTCACGTGGCCGCTTCTTCAACGTCGTCGATCTCGTCAACCGGCTCGAGACCGAGCACCGCGGCGGCAAGCAGGGCCGTATCGCCGATTACCTCACCCGGCTCGACTTCGTCGTGCTCGATGAACTCGGGTATCTCCCGTTCGCACAAGCCGGCGGGCAATTGCTCTTCCACCTGATCAGCAGGCTCTACGAGCGCACCTCCATTATCGTCACCACGAACCTGGCGTTCGGCGAATGGCCCGCCGTCTTCGACGACGCCAAGATGACGACAGCGCTGCTCGACCGTCTCACCCATCATTGCGAGATCATCGAGACCGGAAACGAATCCTGGCGCTTCAAGAACCGCGCCTGATCACCCCATCAAGCTGCCAAGCGCGATCCGCGCTCGCCCGGGCTGCGCAACCCTGACCAGCTCCGCCCGGGCGAACGCTGACCGCCGCGCATTACATAAGGGGGGTCAAAATTGGACGCCGATCCGGGGTCAGTTTTGGAAGCCGTTTGACAGTCAGCCCGGTCGACATGTACCACTCGGCCAAGGCGGTATCGAAATGGAACTTGCCGATGAAGGTTGGCGTCACCACGCCAGACGGCGACGCGGCGCTGGTCGAGAAGGTCAAACTATCCTTGATGTCCTTGCCATCGACGTGTCAGGCCGAGCCGAAGATGGCGTCGTAAGCGGATTCCGACATGGGCATTTGCGTATCTCCTATGGTTTTCTACCCTTCCGGGCAGGTTTGGTTGATGGATTGGAATGCCGCCGGTTTGCTGCTATTGGGCAGCGAGCAGCGAGAGGGGATAAGATGCGTCAGAGCGGCCGGCTTGTAGGGCTTGACCTACTCAGGATTTTCGCCGCCTTTTCAGTAATGCTGTTTCACTTTGCCTATTGGTCGTGGGCCCCGACCGTGGCGAGCACCCCGAAATCCATCACCGGCGGCGCGCTGCAATACCCCGAGTTGATCCCGTTCAGCTGGTGGGGCTGGGTCGGCGTCGAGATATTCTTTGTCATCTCCGGCTTCGTCATCGCCTTTTCGGCTTCCTAGGCAACGCCGGCATCGTTCTTTTCCGGGCGCGTGTTTCGGCTTCTGCCATCCGCCGTCATCTGCGCAACGATCACGGCTGCAATCTGTCTGGTCGCAACGCCGCTGCCTCTGTTCCAGATCGCCAAGCAATATGCGAAGTCGATCCTGTTCTATCCGCTTGGGCCGTGGATCGACGGCGTGTACTGGACGCTCGGGATAGAGGTTTCCTTCTACTCGCTGGTGTTTCTGCTGCTGTGCCTGCGACGCAAGAACCTCATCGAACCTGTCATGATCGGCATAGGTCTGGTGAGTATGGCGCTATGGATCGGCAGCGGCGACATGGCCGACTGAATATTGGCCGTGAGTGCCGGCGGTGTCAGGCTTTGCAGTCGCCAGCCTGACCGAACCATCATCGTCCAGCGGAACGAAGGGATAATGCTCGTGAGGCCGTTGATGTTGCCGATGGTTTCCTGCGTCGAATAGCCGATGATCTCTATCGATCGGGGAGCGCCGGAGGCTATTCCAATCCACATCGTCGCCACATCGGGGCGAACACTGACCATCCCGCCAACAAACGCTGACCCTAAATAGCCCCCGCCATAAGTCGTAGTAGCGACCCATGCGGCACTGGAATTCTTGATGTATTTTTCGGTCCCGGCGTAGTTCCACACGCACGTTCCGTCAGCGATGGCAGAGCCCCTTCCTGTCGGGCCGCCAGCCCCGGCTGACGTGCCTGCCGTGACCAGCTGATAGAGCTTGCCAGTATCGTTCGTCACCACCTGGTTCAGCGTTGAATACGCCGTACTGATCGCCCACGCTGTCCCGTCGATATCGAGGGAATTGCCGGTCAGCAAGGTTCCTGATGAATCGAAGGCAATTGCCAGAAGACTTCCGGTAAGAGCGCCGACATAACCGATATTGACCCGCCACTGCTTGATTTTGGTCGTGTCCACAGCGACCATGACGGAGGCGGCGTTGAGGTCCAAGGCAAGCGCATTGGAGCGGAGAACGTTCGAAAGCGTAGTCGTGCGCAGCGCCGTTCCGCCGGCTTGCGCCATGAGGAACAAATCCCCGCGCAAATAAGGGGAATTGGCCCCGCCATTCGAAGACAGCAACCGATGCAGATTGTTCAATGACGCTCGCACCTCGACACCGTAACGGCCTGTCAAACGGTTGCTGTTGGCGCCGTTGGTCTCCTGAATGGTGTTCAATTGCCCGGCGACGGCCGTCGATGCGAAGGAGAAGCCGATTTCATTGAACAGGACACTTGAGCCCTTGCATATCACCAGTGGACCGAAGCAGGCTTCTGCCCGAGCATCATGCCATGTATTGAGCCCGCCTGCTCCGTCGAAGAAGATTGGAACGCGGTTGACACCTACCGATCCGCCCATCTCGTAGTTCGGCGAAATCCAACGGTTGTTGTTGTGGCCGTCATAGGCGTTTGGCGCTACTGTAATATGGGTGCCGTAAGCCACGCCAAGCGCATTAGAACGGACGTTTCTCCGTAGTCGCCGCCGTAGAAGCTGTTTTCGTTGATGAAGCCGTTTGAGTGGAACGACTTCAAGCGTTCGTTATACTTGCGTAAGCGCTTTTTTTGGGGCCCCCATAGGGGGTGGTTCCACAACACCCCGTTATAGATAAAGCTATTGGTTAAGACCGAAGACAGTGTGGTTTTAAAAAAATGGCCATG
>NZ_JAMYSY010000064.1:0-26865 GCF_040322175.1 Mesorhizobium sp. M0185
TCGCAACGTCACCACCGTGCCATGGCCGCTCGCCCCTCAGAGCAAGCGCCGTTCTCTCTCCAATACTTTTTGCAGAACCTTCAGCCTGTGGACGCCCCCGTGAGCGCAAGAAGAATCTTCGAAAGGCAGTATAGCGGCGCGTAGTCGGGTGCTGACATCTGTCCGGCCTCTGATGCGGCCTTCCATTTGCCGCCGGCCCGTACGGGAGTTCGCCGATCGGATCCATATCACTACCGCGCGCTCGAAGCGCTCTGTGCTGAACTGGTTTTTCCGATCCGTCTCTCATCGACTGTCGCGCCATACCTCTCCGTGTGACCTTCCTACACCTGCGACGACCTCAGACCGAGCTGCTATGCTGCCACGGCCGGAGCCCTGTAGGTCCCACCTCTTGCCATGAGCGCCCAGACGATGCGGGCCATCTTGTTGGCAAGAGCGACGACCACAAGCATTGGCGGCTTGCGGGCGAGCATGCGCCCAAGCCACGATCCTTCCCGAATGCCTCGCCGACGAGCATGACGCACGACAGCGCTCGCTCCGATGATAAGCAGGCGACGCAAAGTACGCTCGCCCATCTTCGATGTTGCACCGAGCTTCTGTTTACCGCCGGTTGAGCGTTGCAGCGGCGTCAGGCCCAGCCAAGCGGCGAAGTCGCGCCCCTTTCGGAAGATTGCGGCGCAAGGCGCCAGTGCAACCAGAGCCGTTGCCGTTATCGGACCAACGCCGGGGATTGTTGCCAACCGCCGCACGTCTTCATCCTCTCGGGCACGCCGTGCAATCTCGGCATCGAGCTGCTTGATCCTTTCCTCCAGCGATCTCAGCGTATCGACCAGCACGGTGAGGGCCAGGCGGGCTGCTTCTGGCAGATCGCCCTCAGGATCCTCTACCTTTTCCATCAGCTTGGCAGTATGTGAAGGGCCCTGGGCAACGACCAGTCCATATTCTGCAAGATGGCCGCGCAAGGCGTTGATCGTCTGGGTGCGCTGCCGCACCAGCAGATCACGAGCCCGGAATACGGCCGCACTCGCCTGCTCCTCCTCACTCTTCACGGCGACAAAGCGCATGGTCGGCCGCTGCGCGGCCTCGCAGATCGCCTCGGCATCGGCGGCGTCGTTCTTCTGCCGCTTCACGAAAGGCTTCACATAGGATGGCGGGATCAGACGAACGGTGTGCCCGAGCTTGCCGATCTCGCGCGCCCAGTGATGCGCCCCAGAACAGGCCTCCATGGCGACCAAGCAGGCCGGCTGCCCAGCGAGAAACGCAAGCACCTTGTCGCGTCGCAGTTGCTTGCGGAAAACAATGGCGCCCGCCGCATCGGCTCCATGCGCCTGAAATACATTCTTCGCTAGGTCCAACCCGATCGTGTTAACTTCCATTGTGGACGCTCCCTCTCTTACGGTGGCTGTCAAACACCACCATTCTGGCACATCGATGCCGTCGAGGGGGCGTCCACATGGGGTAATCGCGGGAGCGACGCGCCCTGAACCGATCATAGCCTTGGAGGGTGGCTGTTCCCCGATAAGATGAAATCCGGGCTCACGACTGGACGCCGGGCCCAGCATCAACGGAGAACAGCCATGGAAGAACATATCGGTCTCGACGTGTCGATGAAAGAGACGGCAGTGTCGATCCGCCGTGAAGGCGAACGGATCTGGCGCGGGAAGTGCGCATCTGATCCCAGGATCATTGCCGAGCTTGTCCGCAAGCGGGCGCCGGCCGCAAAGCGCGTCGTGTTCGAAACCGGCCCGCTGTCAGTTTGGTTCTATCATGCGCTGCGCGCCGAGGGATTGCCAGCCATCTGCATCGATGCGCGCCATGCCAAAGCCGCTCTCGATATGGCGGCGAACAAGACGGATGCGAATGACGCCGATGGTTTGGCGCGTCTTGCTGAAGCAGGATTCTTTCGCGAGGTGCGCGTGAAAGGCTTCGACAGTATGTTGACCCGCACGCTCGTGGCAGCACGCACTCGGCTGGTCCGGATCACCGTCGAGCTTTCCAACCAGATCCGAGGGATCATGAAAACGTTCGGCTTGCTCGTTCCCGCCGGTAAGGGAACTACATTCGAAAAGAATGTCCGGAGCCTTCTTATCGATCAGAGCGAGCTTGCTCCTGTCGTCCTACCGATGTTGGAAGCCTGGCGCAGCATTCGCATCCGTGCCGCCGAGCTTGGGCGCCAGCTTGTCGCAGATGCACGTCAAAGCCAAGCATGCCGCATACTCATGTCGATCCCCGGCATCGGCGCCATTACCGCAACCTCTTTCGCCACTGCCATTGAAGATCCGGGCAACTTCAAGAAGTCCCGCTCTGTTGCCGCTTGGATCGGCCTGACAACTCGCCGCTACCAATCGGGAGAAGTCGATTATGACGGCCATATATCCCGACGCGGCGATCGACATTTGCGGGGACTTCTCTATGAGGCTGCGGCGGTCATCCTGACACGCAGCTCGATCGACAGCAGCCTGCGCACGTGGGGCCTCAAGCTCCGGGAGAGGGTTGGCTTCAAACGAGCTGCCGTGGCTGTGGCGCGCAAACTGGCGGTGATAATGCATTCGATGCTCAAGACCGGTGAGTTCTTTGATCGAAATGCAGGCGCCACAGCATGAAATCTTGCGAATAGCGTTCAGGATCTGAGCGCCTGAGACGTCCCTGCCGGGACGTGAGCCGAGCCATTCCGCTGATGGGGTTGCACCGCTGTCTCAGCAAAGTGCGTCGTCCACATTGAAGGCTCGTCCGCGGAGCTCCATCATGCGGCGACTGATGTCGACCGCGAAGACAACCATGCACCCGGCAGCGTCGTCTCAACGCAATTACATGCTTGACGTCCCAGCGGCGATTAGACAACCCCATCACTATCGGAATCGAAATTAGCCCACGGAGGAATCTTGGCCGCGCGAGTCAGAAATCAGCTCCGCTGGTATTAACTGCCCGGGGCACCGGTCAGTCGCTGCGACATTCAAGTTCAGGTCCACCAGAGAACAAGATCCGGGCGAGCAAACCCGAAAAAGCTGTTCAGCACTAAGCGACGCTTTCCGTTGCCTGATTGACCGGTGACCCCGTGAACGAAACCACCATCGATCAGGCCGATATCCCCGGCCCTGAGCTGGAAGTCGCGACAAGGAACGCCCTCGAGATAGGCTGCCGAATAGGGATATCCCGTAGTCTCCACACCTTGAGACTTTCGGTCGGCGACTGCCGGCTTGTGGCTCCAGAGCCGCAGATTGCCACCTTCCTCGGGCATGCTGGGATAGAAGTTGAGTGCTGCGACGGTGTTGTGCGCCACCGCAGAAAGCTCGTAATCGTTCCCAGCACATAACACTTGAGCGACGTCGTCGTGGGGGTCCAAGGAGAATGTGCCGCTGCCAGACCAACTGAGAGCGCGACAAACATTAGCCTGACCGTGCTCCGAACGGGCCAGCCGCAATTCAATGCCCTTTTTGCGAAGCTCGCGCTTCAACGCGTCGAACAATGCTCGGACCGGATCAACCAGATTCTCAAAAAGGGCGTCGACGTACGGTCGCGCAGTTTCCGCCTCTGCGAAATACGTGGGTGCATCCTTCCTGTAGTGGGATGCGCCGACATATTGTCCGGGGACGCCATCCTTACGCTCCTTGAGACCGGGACTGACACTGAAGTTCGCGGTGATCTCCTCGGCTATTTCGGTGCTGAAAGCTTGCCTGATGTGCAGAGCGGTGATCTCACCTTTCAGGACTGAGATGATCTCCGCAGTGCTGATCGAGCCGGTTCGTTCTCTGATCTCGACAGGCGAGATGGCTGGGGCTTTGGATACTTGATTAGTCTCCATTGGCTTGCTCCTTTAGTGCGTGATCAAGGATGGCGATGCCATGATCGAGTTCGTCATCGGTGATGGTTATCGGTGGGAGGACTTTGATGACGTCGCGATTTGGTCCTGAAGATTCGATCAGCAGGCCATTTTTGAATGCGACATCGTGCACACGGCCGACAACGGCCTGCGAACGGCACTTGAGGCCGGCCATCAGACCGCGGCCGCGCTTTTGTTCGATGCACTTGGGAAATTTGGCAACGAGGCGATCAAGGTGTCTTTGCAGTTTTACGGCTGTCCGCTCGACGCCTGCAGTAAACTGCCTACCGGACCACATTTTGCACATGGCCCTTGCAGTCACGAAGGCGAGATTGTTGCCTCTGAAGGTCCCGCTATGTTCTCCGGGATTCCAAATGTCCAAGTCGGGGCGAATCAGAACAATGGAGAACGGACTACCTGAACCGCTTAGGGACTTCGAAAGGCATACAATGTCGGGGTCGATCTTCGCGAACTCGAATGAGAAGAAATCGCCCGTTCGTCCCGCACCTGCCTGAATGTCGTCGACGATCAAGAGGACGCCGTGCGCATGGCAAATGCGCTGAATTTCTGTGAGCCATGCTGCAGATGCAGTGTTCAGGCCGCCTTCTGCCTGGATAGTCTCCAGAATGATTGCGGCTGGCTTTTCTATGCCGCTCCCCGGGTCCCCTAAAACATAGTCGATGTAGCTAGCGGAATCGAAAGCTTGCGTGGGGTAGCCGTCGTAGGGGACACGGATCACATCGTGGCGAGCAACGCCGCCCAGTTCCCTGGTTGACGCCGAACCCGACACCGCCAGGGAGCCGAGCGACATGCCGTGGAACGCATTTGTGAAGGCCATGACGCTTGAGCGGCCGGTATATTTTCGCGCCAGGGCCAGTGCCGCTTCGTTAGCGTTTGTGCCGGTCGGCCCAGGAAACTGTATTTTGTAGGAAAGGCCTCTAGGCTTCAGGATCGAATCCACAAACACTTCAATGAATTCACGCTTTGCCACCGTATACATGTCGAGCGATAGAAGAATGTTCTCGCCAACCAGGTATTCGATAGCTGGTGCAATAATATTCGGGTTGTTGTGTCCGTAATTGAGGGCGCCGGACCCTACGAGGAAATCGATATATGGGTTGCCGGCCTCGTCCCAGATTGTCGCCCCAAGGGCTTTCGTAAAGACTGTGGGAAACGACCGCGCGTAGCGACGAACGTTAGACTCATAAGTCGTAAAAACGTCGGTGTTCATTTCAGGGTCCCTCTGCGTGTCGCGCCGCGTTCAACGAGCAAGTGATTAAATGCGTTTGGTTTGTTGCGGTTGTTTTCAATTTTCACTTGAAGATCGGAACGGTCCGGGCGGAACTTTGGACGGTCGTGACTTCCCAGGAATGTGTTCGTAATGCCGACACGCTCCTCAACAAGGTCCGGGAGACCGGACTCGCGCGGCAGCTCAACTGCTGCACTGACGCACTTCGGAATCTCTACCGTAGTCACGTTGCTCTGCACGGCGATATCTCTCGTCTATGCGTTGGAACGAACTCAGTTCTAGAGTTTTCCGGGGGGCGTCGATACTACGGCATTTGGTAGTTGACGCACCTGCTTGTACCCGGCGAAACGCAGTGCCAATCCTATCAAAGTCAGCGCTAGCACCGGCTCGTGGGTGACAGGCGCTTCTGCCATGCAGAAGCATGCTAAGGTGTTGCAGGCCGCTTCGGCAGCAACACGAACCATCGCCCCGGCTGGTGGTGTACCTCGGCGGTAGTGAAGCGGCTCGCGAGCGCGCCCTCAACAGCGCTGTAGCGAGCGATCGGCGTTCTTCGATGTCGAGGCTGCTTTCGGACCGCATCTGAAGCGTCTCGACCAATTCTGCCTGAATGAGGATCAGGGTCTCGAAAAGCCGACTGCGGAGAATATTACAATGTGTATGTGGGGCCAGACTAAGCCGGTTCTCCCCCTTTTAGGTTAATAATAGTTTACCAGACAGCTTCGTGCTGGGAGATGCGACCACAGGATCGGTCGAAGCCGCGTAAAAGTAGGGGGCTAGACTGCATCGACCGGGTTCACGCGAGGCAGATGGAGGCGGCCCGCCTTATGCAGCGTCGAGAGGATCGACATTCGCTCCGGCCCCGCTTTCAGGCGGTTCGCCGGCCCCCAATCAGCATGCGGACGCCTTTGCATGGGCATATTCGCACATCCTGCAAAGCAGAAAACCATCCGTCCCATTCATGCGGTCGACGATTTCACAAAAGACTGACTCTTCAAAGAGATCTTCGTATTTGTCGCGCAGAAGATTGCCCAATACGTGGCGCCGTTCAAAATCCATGCAGCAGAGCGTAACGTCACCGTTTGGGAGAAGAACATTCCGATACTGCCGTCCGTCAACACACGTCAGCGCTCCGACGACTGGCTGCCGTGGTTCGACGATCTTCGGATCGACGCTTCCACCCCTGCTGCTCAGAGGCCGCGCGCGAACTAGCGCGTCGGCGGGGATTATCTCGACGATATCGGGATGGACCTCGCCCAGGACTACAAACCGAATTGAGGCAATGTCTGTGTCGACCACTTGACGAATCAAAGCGAGATAATTGTCTCCGACGAGACGGCTATTCATGTATGCGCCATCATCGAGAACATGGATCACGAATACCCTTGAGCGCAGCGCTTGCAAGCGGTGTAGATCCAGCCCCTTCATTCCTACAAGCGTCGTGAAAATCCGGATGCCATGGCCCCTGGCGTAAGCGTGCTCGACCATTTCGGTGCAATCCGGATTGAGCCAAGGCTCGGAGTACCCGGCGAAACTAATGTCGACGGAAGTTGGAACGCGCGCCAGACATCGCTTGAAATCTTCAAGACGAAGATGCTTTACATGAGAGACCGCTCTTTGCCGATGGGCGAACTTGTCCTGCGGACAATAAGAACATCCGACGATGCAGCCGGTGGTTGTCGTTATTTCCAAAACCCTGCCGCCCGGGATGGCAGAGCCCAATTCCTGTAAGATCATCGATATGCCTCCACTTTTCTGGCGCTCTTGGCCAATCCTGAATTTTTAATCTTATGGAACGTTGGTTAGCTTGCCAGAAATATCGACTTATGTCTCTTATGTACCGGTCCATCAACTAGTATTCTAATATTTCAATAATAACACTCTCAGCGGATTTTCGATTCTTCAGCAAATATCCTTCGATCAAAATTTTCCAAATGAACTCAGTCAACTTCGCGTTGGGCGGCAATCAACCGCCGGCTCCCTCGGTTTGCTGGGCGGCCCTCGCACCTACTTTGGGCGCTTCGCCGGCACGCCAGGACGGCGAAATCGCAATCTGTCGAGCGTCAGCCGTTACGGAAGGTGTAGCTGTACCCGTTGATGGCCGGCCCGCCGCCGAGATGCGCGTAGAGCACCCCGATCCCTCTGGAAAGAAGCCTTTCTGGACGAGGTCGATCATCTCTTGCATGGATTTGCCCTCGTAGACGGGCAATGATCCCTCAAGCCGCGCATACAGGCGGATGGCCTGCTTCGTTGCCTCGGACGGAAGGCCGTAGCCGGGAGACGCGTACCCCTCGAGGAGCACCACGTCATCCTCGACGATTTCCATGCCAAGCTTGACGAGCTTGCAGTATCCCGGGCAATACTTAGCACCTGCGCCTTGGTTTGGGCGGGGGTGGCGGAGGCATCGATACCGAGCACGTTGCGCTGTCGACCGTCCTTGGCGAATCCGACGAGCATGGCGGTATGCGTCGAGCCCGTGACCGTGCAAACGACGATGTAGTCGAATCCAAACCCAAGCTGTTTCTCCTGGGCGCGCACCTCCTCCGCGAGCCCGACGTACCCAAGCCCGCCATATTTGTGAACTGAGGCCCCGGCCGGTATTGCGTAGGGCCTGCCGCCCCTTGACTTGACTTCATCGAGCGGCTGTTCCCAACTGCGGCGGATGCCGATATCGAAGCCCTTGTCGACAAGGCGCACTTCTGCTCCCATGATCCGCCTCAAGAGAACGTCGCCGACCCGCTCGTAGACGGTGTCCTCATGTGGTACCCAGCTCTCCTGAACCAGGAGACATTTCATGCCGATCTTGGCGGCGACCGCGGCGACCAATCCGCGTGTGGTTGGACTGCACGCCGCCGATGGAGACAAGCGTATCGGCATTTGACGCGATCGCGTCGGGGATGATGTATTCGAGCTTGCGGAGCTTGTTTCCGCCAAACGCGAGACCGGAGTTGCAGTCTTCGCGTTTGGCGTAGATTCCACCTTTCCTCCCAGGTGCTTGGAGAGGCGGTCGAGCTTCTCGATGGGCCTGGGCCCAATGGTGAGCGGATAGCGTTCGAACTTTCCCAGCATTTTCTCTCCGGCAACACGCGATGGAGCTGAATTAGCCATGCACGAGTCATTCTAGTACCTCTGCACAGAGGATTTGACGGATTGGATGGGTTGTAGCCTGGGAAGGCTATCGGGTTCGACAAGCAGTTCAATACTGCGCGCGAGGCCCGGTTGCCTGCGGATCAATCCAGTGCGCTCAAGGGTGAGCACCATCTGATGGACGGAAGGTGCGGTGACGCCGAAGAAGCGCTGCATATCGCGTTCGGCCGGCGAGCGAGCGTTGAGCAAGCCGTAGGTCCAGATGAATGCGAGATACTGACCCTGCTTTTCGGTGAAGCTGGGACCCGCTGGCGACCCTCCGTCAACTAATTGATTCATTTCTCGATTCTTCCGGAATCTCCGCAAACCAAAGGAGGCCTTCCGGATGAATGTACGCTATCGCGTCGATCTCGACCAACCCGAACGCGACGCACTCACAACGATGCTGCGAAGCGGCAAGCATCCGGCGCGCAAGCTCAAGCGGGCCCAGATTCTGCTCGCTGCCGATGTCGGCCTGGGCGACGAAACCATTGCGACGACGGTGGTTGTCGGCGGCTCCACGGTCTACCGCACCAAGCGCCGCTTCGTGGAGATAGGTCTGGAGGCGGCGCTCAGCGAAGAGCCGCGCCCCGGGGCGGAGCGCAAGCTGAGCGGCAAGGAGGAAGCCTTGCTGGTGGCCACCGCCTGTTCCAGCCCGCCGCCGGGTCGCGCCCGTTGGACACTGGAGTTGTTGGCCGACGAGTTCGTCAAGCTGACCGAGCACGAACAGCTGTCGCGCGAGACGGTGCGTCGGCGCCTGGCCGAGAACGATCTCAAGCCTTGGCGCAAGGAAATGTGGTGCATTCCAAAGGTTGACGCGGAGTATGTCGCGCGCATGGAGGATGTGCTCGACCTCTATGCCGAAGCACCCGATCCGAAGCGGCCCGTGGTGTGCTTCGACGAAAGCCCGACCCAACTCATCGGCGAGGTGCGTCAGCCAATCCCGGTCGCGCCGGGAAGGCTGGAGCGCTACGACTTCGAGTACAAACGCAACGGCACCGCAAACCTGTTCGTCTTCCTCGATGCGCATCGTTCCTGGCGCAAGGTCAAGGTCACCGAGCGGCGCGCAGCACAAGACTTTGCCCACTGCATGCGCGACCTCGTCGATATCCATTACCCCCAAGCCGAACGCGTCAGGGTGGTGCTCGACAATCTGTCAACCCACACGCCCGCCGCGCTCTATCAGGCCCTGCCGCCATCAGAGGCGCGACGCATCCTGCGACGGCTGGAGTTCCACTACACGCCCAAGCACGCCAGCTGGCTCAACATGGTCGAGATCGAAATCGGCGTTCTGCGCGGCCAGTGCCTCGATCGTCGTATCGACAGCTACGATCGCCTCGTCGCAGAGACCGCTGCCTGGGAGCACCTGCGAAACACCAGTGGCGCCCGCATCAACTGGATGTTCTCAACCGAAAACGCGCGCCGCAAATTGGCCAAGGCCTATCCAAAGCCAACGGCCAAAGAGTCATAATCCCTATGCAGAGGTACTAGAGGCGTCTTTGATTTGAGGTCGTCTGCGTTATCGGACGCCGAAGAGTCCCATTACTAATTCCAGCGCCTCGTTCGTCATTGAGAGTTGCAACCGCACGCCGGCATACTGCGAGAGGCTACCAATGCGTATGGTATTCAAGAATGCATCTCCTCGATTAACCAGAATGACCGGATTGCGGTCACCATGGACTTCTCAAGCACAGTATTCCTTCTAATATCTGCTCAATGTTGATGGTTGGTCCAAAGTGGCGCTATCTTGAGCACTGACCTTGTCATGAGGCGTCAAGGCAGCAGCAGCGATATGGCCAGCATTTGATCGCGCCGGAGCAAATCTGCGGATTCATTCGTCACCTCATCAAGGTCTGGCGGCTCGGATCCGACTTCCTTGCAACTGCCGAAATGCTCAGCCCTTTGGCCAGCTCGGCTATCGCAGCCAGACCGCCAGATCAGAAAGAGCACGCTTGCGAAATACGCGAGATGAAGGAGCAGCGAACAAGTCAGCGTCGTGACGACTACTGTGCCGATGGAATGAGAAGCGAAGTAGACAGTCAGTGCGGTGCTGCACAGCACCAGCCCCAGGACGCGACAAAAGATTCTAAAGGGCAACGCCGTTCTCCTGGTTTTGTCTCCTCAGATCATGCTGCGACCTGGTCGGCCGCAACATGGGTCTGGCAGTTCTTCGGGCAGACGCGGGCGCAGGCTCCGCAGCCAATGCAGCGGCCGGCATGATCGACGACCATGATCATGCGATTGAGCTCGCCATCGAAATCGTCATCCTCGTCGTCGCAGGCGCCGAGGGTTTCACCCGCGTCATCGACGCCGTAAAGATGCATGACCTCGCGCGAGCAGACTTTGAAACAGCGGCCGCAGCCGATGCAGCTCGTGCCGTCTATAGCGGTGAGATATTCCGGCATCCATCCGGAGCCGTCGCGGGTGGTGAATGTGCTCCTCATCGTAAATTCTTCATTGCAGCGAGCTCTCTCTTGGCACCATCCAACTCGGCAAAAACG
This sequence comes from Mesorhizobium sp. M0185, assembly GCF_040322175.1. Classification (NCBI taxonomy): domain Bacteria; kingdom Pseudomonadati; phylum Pseudomonadota; class Alphaproteobacteria; order Hyphomicrobiales; family Phyllobacteriaceae; genus Mesorhizobium; species Mesorhizobium sp. M0185. Next base: position 10,691 of record NZ_JAMYSY010000064.1, read on the forward strand.
GCGGACGTTTCCTTGGCAACGTCCTCTATCTCCGTCCATTTTCCCGGGAGATCCTCTGCAAGGTCGCGCAATTTCATCTTGGCGACTGCTGCGCGCAGCTGAAGCTTTCGGACTTTCTTCCCCATTTCATCTAGCTTTGACATAAACCCTTCCTTGAAATCGGTTTCATCACGACGGCGCCACACCGGGACCGGCTTCAGTGGCTGCGGTCGCATCGTCGATCAGTTTCGCACCGGCCTCAGCCAGTTTCCGGAGCATCTCGAAGCCGAACCGATGAACGTCTTGCCAGAACGACCAACTGCCCGGCCGTGGAAAGCATGCGGCCCCAAGTCCTCGTGAATTTCATCTCCATCATTGCCGATGTCATCAGGCCGGAGCGCTCCTCGATCGTGAGCCCGACGGCGGTTTAGAACATGTCGAGCCTCCACAGCACGTCAGGATCGGGATCATCGATGACAGGCATCCCAGGACGCTGTTTTCTGGTGACGATGAAGTCGGCCAGCAACGTGGCGTCCGATTTGCCTTCCCACGAGCCGTAGGTGTCTTGAGCACGGATCAGCCGCACGAGGCATCTGACAAAAGGCGTGGCTAGCGCCGCCTCGTTCTCGGCAGATCGCGGTATCAGACATTTCGCCTTCTCCTCAATTTCAGTCCTCTTCCTCGAAGCACGCTGCCTGTTTTCGGGGACGCCTACTTCGGGCACCCTTGCGCAGCCGACGCCCGGCTCGGGGCGGCCCATTCGACGCAATTGATGTCCCCGTGGCCGACCTTGAACACCTCCTCGACTGCGAGGTCTTCCACGCGAACTCGCGTCGAACATTATTTCCGCCGCAATGCGGCCACAGGTCATGAAGATTCGAGGCTCGATCCTGCTGCAAACAATCGACCAAGTGCTGCATGGACCCTCCTTGCTGCGGCCACACCAGGGAAATGGACGAATTGGCCAGTAATCCATTTCGACCAATCAACCCTTTTTGTTTTTTCTCCTCGGCCGACCGCGCTTTGGCACGTTCGGGAAATTGTTTTGCGGAGCCGCACAGAGAGCGCCGTCACAAACCTTCACACCCCTGTAGGTGGCGAGGGCCTGCAGCAAATCCGGTAGAAGGTGCTCTTTCAATTCGTCCGGGACAGGCTCCGGACCGTCCAGCGACTGCAGTGCCAGTTCGACCAACTCGATCGCGCGATCGTTGTTGCCGTTCTCGTAATAGTACCGGGCGACCGCGGGATAAGACCGGAACTTAGGGCTGTCGCCTTGCGGGGGATTCAGTGCCAGAATGTGTTCGGACAGCTCCTTGCCCATCGCGAAGCGCTCAGCGGGGGGAAGGCGCGAATGGTCATTGGCCGGATGGAAAAGCTGGTCTAGCGCCGAAACCATCCAATCCTGGGAGTTCTTGTCGATCGCGTCGCGCACGAATTCGCGCATCACGGGCAAGCCGGTCCACATGTCTTGTATTTTGTGAAGCAACAGGTGTGCATGAGCCAGGCGGAAATTGATGTCGTCGGGCATCAAGGCGATGCCCTCTTCGATCGCCCAGAGCGCCGTCTTCCAGTCTTCTAACTTCACCGCCGCCCAGAATCTGTCATCGATCGGCTGCTTCAACGCTTGTTCGCGCGCCATGGGTTCGCTTGTGGCGATCCGCTCCGTATCGGCGGCTTTAGCTTTATCGCTGATGCGCCAGCTGCCGTTGAGCACTTTTGGCAAAACCTCATCGAGTTGGCTAGGATGACCGATAAAGGCGATGTGACCGTCTCGGTCGACCACGAACGAGGTCGGAATCCCAACAGAAAAGCTGGGTTCCCTCCAAAGCTTGTTCATTTCGCCTGGGTAGTCGAACGCGATCCGATAGTTCAGATGCGAGCACTTTTCGGTCAACCAAGCGTTTAACTTGGTGCGAGCCTCAACGGCCGTTGGAGCGGCTTCATTAGCCGCGACTGCGACGACCTCAAGTCCGCTGTCCCTGTATTTCTCCTGCAGCCGCATCAAATGGAGCATCTCCGCCACACCTGGTCGGCACCAAGTTGCCCAAAATTCGACGATATAGACTTTGCCGGGCTGGAAGTTCGCAAGGGGCTCGCCACGCAGCCAGTCCTCCATTTTGATCGAAGGAGCCGGTGACCCCATCTGCAGTACCATTTTGTCTCCAAAGCTGTTGCCAAAAGTTGCGTGACCTTATGCGCAAGCTTGTTCCCCCTTTGAGACGGGGCACGAGGGTTCAAGGAAGGTAGAGCATCGCTCGTCTTGCGCATCTGCGTGCAGTCAGCCTTCACTCAGTGTTGCTGAATCTCAATTCGCAAAGGCCGTGCCAATGCGCTCAGCGCGCACTAAACGCTTGATTATACTTTAAAAAACTTCCGGGGTGCCCAAGATAGCCGGTTGTATTGGACGCGACATGTTTTCTGCCACTGTCAGGTCTTGAACACGCACCACGCGCTTCGCGTCGCCCGAGAAGCGTGGCCACGGACGACTCGACAGCGTATTCGGCTGAGGGACGTGATGGACATTATGACTGCGTTGGCTACCGTCAGGCTCGTGATCATCGTCCGCCTCAAGCCTTGCTTGAGCTTCTTGCCGTTTCGGTCGCTCAGCTGTGCCCTACCTCTTCCGCTTTGCGATTGAATTCCTGGCTCGCGACACCGGAGTTCTTCGAAGCCGGTCATGTCCGGCTGCGGGTCGCGAGTACCGTCATCACCAGATTGACGATGAGGATCGTGACGAAGAGGGCCAGGATGAGTGCCCGCATGCGCCGGCCCGGTGAACCTGCTTTTGTCGTTCTGTGTCCCTGTGCACAAGCCCTACAGTGACCGCCTGGTGTGAATGTGAGCGTTGTCGGAATTGACCGGCCAAAGACCACTCGGTCGCCACGATAGCGCGCATAGGATGCCGCTACGGGTCCGAACTCGGTCGCGCTGAACGACCCTCTTTTGACCTGACGCCGACCTGCGCCGTGATCGTGGCTGCAGTGAGGACTGCCCATACCTCTGCCCGGCCGTTGGTCTCAGCATCACGGACCAACCTCGGGCGAGCAGAACCATCCCGCGCGCGCGTTAGTCTAGAGGCGCGCGCGGATGTTCTCGGGCGGCGGGTGCAGATTGGCTCCGAGAAGCTTCGCGAAGCTTGCAGGTTTGCCACGATCTTTCTCCGACTTGGCCTCAGGATAGTGACCCAGTGAGTAGAGCTTCGAACAGCGTCGGTGCTGCTTCGGAACCCGTCAGCGAGCCAAAAACAGCGGCAATGGCGGCTTCCCAACTATCCATCTCGTCACGCCACCGAAGAGCCACTCGCGCAGCCGGCGGCTGCCGTAAGCGCCCATGACTATCATGTCGGCAGACGTGTCGATTGCGTGCTGCGCGAGCACCGTGGCCACCGGTTTGCCGGCACTCGGCAGCAGGTCAACCGACACCCGAGCACCGTGCCGAGTGAGATAGGCAGCGACGTTGGCTCCCGGCTCGGCGCCGCTTCCGGTCCAGGTCGGCACAGGATCGACGAGGGCGACACGAACTTCCTCAGCGGCGGATAGCAGATCCAGCGCTTCCCGAACCGCGCGGGACGCCTCGGCCCGCGAATCCCAGCCGACCAGCACGCGCTGTGGCGACAGAGTCGCCTCAGCGCCCTCCGGCACGACAAGCAACGGCTTCCCGGTATCGAACAGGCTGCCGTTGATAACAAGGGGTCCGAGGTTAATGTCGTTGAGAAGTGCGGGGCCGACGATTGTCAGGTCGTTGCAGAGCGCCCGCTGTCGCACCGCGTCACCGACGCTGGCCTGATCGCAGTTGGCAATATCGACATCATAGCACCGCCACCTGGCTCTCAGCAGCTTGTGAATTTCCCTGAATGTCGTTTCCAGTCTGACCATGTCGTGTGAAAATCTTTCGATCTGCCTAAACCGTTTGTCCAGTCTGGCGATGGCCTGTGCGCGTTGTCCAGGCCACTCGGGGATGCCATCGCCGAGCAGCGGAGACGGCATAATGAGCGGCGGAGGCGACATCACCAGTACGGAAAGATACGCGCCGACTTCGGCACACAAGCTGGCAGCTGTTCTGACATCCTGATTGGAGTGGTCAGCTCCCGTCACACTGAGTACGCTTCTGAAAGCCATTTGACTGCTTCTTTCTGAATATGTCGTACCTGCCGGCGCGTTTCGAAGCCGCAAGACTTGCGCTCAGCAGGGCGGAAGTGGCACCACATCGGTTATCTATTCACCCGTCCGGCCACTCGAGCGAGTAGCCGGCAGACCTGACGGTACGAATGACGCTGGAGGGGGAGGCCGCCTTCAGCGCCCTTCTGAGCCGGCTGATATGGACATCCACGGTGCGTACACCGACATGAATATTGGCCGGCCAGGCCGCGCTGATCAGCTCGTCTCTGGTGAAGACCTTGCCGGGAGTCTCAAGCAAAAGCCGCAGCAGGTTGAACTCGATCGGCCCAAGGTGGACTTCGTGGCCATTACCCCGAACCCGGTGGGCATCGAGCCTTATCTCAAGGTCGCCACACGAGATCCAGCCGCCGTTTTCAATCCCGTTGGAACCCGGCTTTGGCAGCGCCAGCTTCATCCGTAGACAGTCAAGCAGCTTGGCCGGCGCGAAGGGCCGCACAAAGCTCTCGTCAATACCAGCCTTCAAGAGATCGAGGTGCTGGTTCTCGGCGCCGGGCGCGATCAGCGCAATTACAGGCAGGCCGCCGGTCCGGGGCTCCCCCTTGAACCGGGCGCAGATTGTGGAGCCTGTCGCGGTTGCCGGCCCGCAGTCCAGCACGACCGCCTGGATCTCCCGTTCATCGGCCAATTCGAGAGCTTCGTCCACGCCACCAGCCGGCTCACTCGTGAAGCCGTCCACCCCCAGAATGTGGCTGAGGAACAGATACAACTCAGCATCTTGCGAACAGATCAGGACCAGTGGCTTCATCAGCGCTACCCCAAGAACCACATCGGCCTCGACCGCCTCGATTGAGAGGGCTGGCCATCGCATGTCCTCAAGGCCTGACATGATCCCCTTGATCGAAAATCGGTTCCATCACGCCCGCGCCACCTCGGGATGAGCCTCAATGGCTGCGGTGGCATCGCTGGCCAGTTTGGTACCGGCCGCGGCGAGTTTCCAGAACGTCTCGAAACCGAACCGGTGGACGTCGCGCAGAGTCTTCGACAGAACGACCAACCGCCCCGCCGTGAGAAGCACGCGCCCGAAGCCCTCATGGCTCATCTCCATCATCGGCGATGCCATCAGGCCGGAGCGCTCCTCGATCGCAAGCCCGACGGCGGTGTAAAACATCTCGAGCCTCCACAGCACGTCCGGATCGGGATCGCCGATGATAGGGATCGCACGGCGCTGTTCCCTGGTGATGATGAAGTCGCCCAGCAGCTCGGCGTCCGATTTGCCTTCCCAAGACCCGTGGGAATCATGAGCCCGGACCAGCCGCACAAGACATTTGACGAACGGGGTGGCAAGGGCCGCCTCGTCTTCGGCGACAGCAGGGCTAACCACGGCGTCAGACATTTCGCCTACTCCTCATTTCAGTCCTCGTCCTCGAAGGACGGTTTCTGTTCGGCGACACCTGCCTGCGCCAGCACCTTGCGCAGCCAAGGGGGAGGACACGTCCTGAGCATCATCTGCGTGCGCAACAGCACCTCTTGGATGGTTTGGGGCTGCGGCACTTTGATCGGATGAATTTTTGCCGAAACAACCTTGGCTGCCGAAGGTCCGCCGATCGCCAGACAAAACAGCAGATGACATCCCTTGAGCGCCTCCACCTTCGGGGTGATGCGGTCATCGCCCTCAGTTCGGTGCTTCCCGCTCTCGTCGGAAACGTCATCGAAGGCCACGGCCTCGACGAGATACCACTCCTCGCGCGTCACGTCGTAGACAGCAAAGCGCCTGGCCGAACCGAAATGGGCGTTGAGGTTCTTCATGTCCTGCGTGGCGATCGCCACGCGCAATGCGCCGGCTTGGCGTTTCGGCGTCAGTGCGTGAACCTCGTCAGTGACGAGCGAGAGGCGACGAACGGAGCTCATCTGGCATTTCTCGTTTACGGAGTGGATCAAACGCCTCAGGCGTCGACGCGTGCCGGTTGGCTTCAAAAATGTTGCCGACCTCGAAGATCAGGTCGCGGGTCCCCTTATAGAGGATTGTGAGCTTGTGCTGGCTGCCGAGCCGGTCGAAGATCGGGAAGCCGACCCGCATGAGCGGAATGCCGAGGCGCTGCGCCGCCTGGCGGCCGTGGGAATGGGTGACGAGAAGATCAGCGCCGGCGCCAAGAGCTTCCAAATCGCCGAGATCGCCGATTTGAACCGACTGCGCCGGTACTTCCTCCAAAATTTTCGACATGTCGGTCGTGGTGACCGCCGCCGCGATTTCGGAGCCCATTCCGATGAAGAAGCTCGCGAGTTGGTAGAGTTGGTCTGGTTCAGCAGCGATCGCAATTTTCTTGCCTCCAAAGTGGAAATGTCCGTCGAGCAACGCGTCCTGCAACTGCGCCCGGCGACGGCGCACCCCAGCCGGCGCCGTCGCGCCCGAAACCGCGGACAGCAGTGAGACGAACCGGTCGGTGTCCTTCAATCCAGTCAGCGACCGGAACAGCACGTAAGGCACGCCGGTCAACCTCTGCAGCAGCTCGGCCGGGCGGCGCATATGCTCACCGATGACGATGCATTGCTCGGCCGTGCCAAGCTCACGGATATCCTCGACACTGGTGCCGCCATAGGTGGTCGCGACCCAGCGGTCGGGCACCGTACCGTCGAGCGAGCCGGAGACGTCCGGCAGAATCACGGGCTTCAGTCCAAAGCTTTCAACCATCTCACGCAAATGCTCGATATCAGCCACAGTGAGGTTCCAGCCAGGCAGGATCACGATCTTCTTCGACTGCCGCGCCTGCTCGCCGGGCCGCGTAATCCTTTCGATCATAGCGGTGACAGCCTTGGCCCAGCCCTCTTCGATCGCGCCGTCGAAATCCGGTGTGTTGGCTAGCACCACCTCCGTACCCGCGAGTTCTTCCGTGCGCTTCAGCCTGATATTGGCGATATCTCCTGCGCAGTCTTCGCCCCGGGTTTCCACCAGCGCCGTCGTGCAGACCCCGATCAGCGTTGGCTTTGCGCGGGCCTTGAGGTTGAGGACCGCCTCTTCCAGATGGTCTGCCCCGCCGAGAATCGTCGCCACCTCGTCCATCGCGGTTGTCTGCAAGGGGATGGCTTCCTTGAAATGCCGCACGAAGAGCACGAGCGCGAAGCTGGTGCACCCCTGGCTGCCGTGGAACAACGGCATCGCGCCGTCGACGCCAAGAAAGGCCAAGGCGGCACCCAGCGGCTGCGATGACTTCAGCGGATTGACCGCCGCCGCTTTGGTCTGGGGAAGGATGCGGACCATCGGCTTCCTCAACACTCGCCGAAATCGTCGGCCGTCGTGCCGGCGAATTCCTGGACAGCATGTAAGGTCGCGCTGTCGCTTTTCGTGCTCGGCAGCTCCTCCCTCACCGCAGGCTGGCAATCCCATGGTGCCGGCTCCCGCACCTGGCGCCAGATCGGGTTATGAATGGCGAGGTCGATCTGGCGTACGAGTTCCACCATGCCGTCATAGCCGGCGTAAGGATGTTGGCGCTCCTGGTTGATATCGAGCCAGGGTGTCTTGGCCTTCAGCGCGATGAACTGCGTGCGCCCGCCCGACAGCATGATATCGGCCTCGCGTTCTGAGAGCATGTCGTAAAGCTCGCGCGGCGCCATCTGCTCGAACATGTGGTTGTCGTCCTTGAGGATCTGCTTGATGCGCTGCTTGTCTTCGACGGTCGACTTCTTGACAGAGGTGCCGACGATCTCGATGCCGATCTCCATCAGCGCATGGACGACCGACCAAGACTTCACACCGCCGGTGTTGAGCAGCACGCGCTTGCCTTCGAGCCTCGGCCGGTAGGCCGCGAGCTTCTTCCAAGCAATCGCCTCCTCCTCTGCAATCAAGGCCTCGGTGCGGCCGAGGATCTCCGGATCGGCACCCTTCTTCACGAGCAGCTGAGATATCTTTCGGAGCGCTTCCGAGGTGTCGGTGATGCCGTAGAAGGAGCCCTCGAAAAACGGAATGTCCCAGCGCTGCTCCATCTTACGGGCGAGATTGATGAGCGCGGTCGAGCACACCATCATAGCCGCCCGGGCGCGGTGCGCGCAGGCAATGTCGAAGTAACGCGCGTCGCCCGGAATGCAGGCGCGCACCCGGATGCCGAGCCGATCCAGCAGCGGCTTCACCAGCCAAAATTCGCCCGAGAGGTTGAATTCGCCAAGAATGTTGATGTCGTAAGGGCCGGCATCGTCGGGCTCCACCGTGCCGATGACATGCTCGAGCAACGCCTCGCCGGCAAGCTTGTTGCCGAGATTCTTGGAGCCGACGAAGCCCGGCGTATTGACCGGCACCACCGGTAGGCCGAACTTTTCCGCGGCACGTTTGCAGACGGCCTCGATGTCGTCGCCGATCAGCGCCGTCACGCAGGTCGGATAGACGAAGATAGCCGGCGGCCCATACGCTTCCTTGATCTCGCGGATCGCTTTGAAAAGCTTCCGCTCGCCCTGCCCCATCACCACGTCGAGTTCGGTGAGGTCGGTCGTGAAGCTCGTGCGCCACAGCGTTGGCCCGGACGAAGCCGCACCGCGGTTGTCCCAGGAATTGCCCTCGCAGGCGAGCGGCGCATGGATCAGGTGCGCGACGTCGGTGATCGGCTGGAGCACGATCTTGGCGCCATCAAAGGCACAGCCGCCGGCCGCCGCCCCGGGGGTTAGTGGCTTCGAACAGCCCTTTTTGCGCGCCTTGGCATCCTTGCCGCGGTTCTCCTCGCAGGCAGGCTCGTTGAAGACATCCTGGATTTTGGCTCTGAGCAAGGACATTGCGTCGGTCTCCAAAGTCCCTCGGGAAGACGACCGGCCAAAGCCGACCGTCACGCTTAGCGGGTGAGGTCATACGAATAGTCCGTCACGCCCGTCTCGCTTGTCTCGCGATCGAGCTTGTCGAAGATCTTGTCGAGGATCGTCGTCAGGACGCGCAACCCGCCTTGGTAGCCCATAAGCGCAAACCGATGGTGATGGTGGCGGTCGAAGATCGGAAACGTCAGCCGGATCAGCGGCGTGCCGGTGTCGCGCTCCAGATACTTGCCATAGGAGTTGCCGATCAGCAGGTCCACCGGCTCGGTGAAGAGCAGCGAGCGCATCGCCCAGAGGTCCTTGCCAGCCCAGACTTGAGCATCCTTGCCGAAGGGCGATGATGCAAGCAGTTCCTTCAACTCCGCTTCCCATGCCGAGGTGCCGTTGGTGGCGAGGCAATGGGTCGGCTCGCCGCCCGTCTCCATGGTGAAGCGGGCCATGGCGTAGACAAAGTCCGGATCACCGTAGATGGCATATTTCTTACCGTGCAGCCAGGATTGGCTGTCCGCCATGGCGTCAACAAGTCGGCCGCGCTCCAGGCGGATTGCCTCGGGGATTTGCTTGCCGGAAATCGCGGAGACCTCCATCAGGAAGTCGTCGGTTGCTTGGACTCCGAGCGGGTAATGGAACGAGGCAGTCGCCTGCCCTACCCCCTCGCAATACTCCAGTGTTTTTCGGGTGTTGTAATGTTGTAGCGAAAATGTCGCCTCGGCGTTGAGCGCCTTCGTCACGTCTTCGATCTTGGTGCCGCCGTCGTACATGCGGTATTCGCCGTCCGACGGCGTGTCGAACTGGTCAGAGGCGTCTTGGATTAAGGTATAGGACACGCCTATCAGATCGAGCAGGCGCTTGAGTTCCCGGTTGTTGCCCACGCAAAAGCCGTCGAAACCCGGAATGATGTTGATCGTTCCCTCGGCTTCCGTGCGCTCCTCGCCTTTCCAGAAATGCTCCAAAATGCCCTTGACCGTAACGTCATAGCCGTCGACATGGCTGCCGACGAAGGCCGGCGTGTGGGCGAAGGGCACGTCGAAATCGCGCGGGACCGAGCCTTGGTCCTTGGCGTTCTCGATGAAGCTGTGCAGGTCGTCGCCAATGACCTCCGCCATACAAGTGGTCGAGACGGCGATCATCTTCGGGTCATAGAGTTGGTACGTGTTGGCGAGCCCGTCGACCATGTTCTTCAGACCACCGAACACTGCCGCGTCCTCGGTCATCGAGGAGGAAACTGCCGAAGCAGGCTCCTTGAAATGGCGCGACAGGTGCGAGCGGTAATAGGCCACGCAGCCCTGGCTACCGTGGACGAAGGACATGGTTCGCTCGAACCCTGCGGCCGCGAACACCGCGCCAAGCGGCTGGCAGGCCTTGGCGGGGTTCACGACAAGCGCTTCGCGAGCGAGGTTCTTTTCGCGGTATTCCCACGTCTTGGTGAATTCGCGTTGGTCGGTAACGACCTGGTCCGGGTGCGGACATTCGAAATTCAGCCTCTTCTCGGCGAGCATCTGGCTGTATTCCGGCTCGCGGAACAGGGGCGCGTGGTCGAGAACTTTTTCAGCCGACTGCGGCATGGGTGGTTACCTCTTCTCCATCTGGCCGCGCCATACGGCGGCACAGGGACGTCGAAACGTTTCAGGTCTCCCGCGGACAAACGGCCACAGGCGTTCAACGGCCTCCCGGCTTCCGGGAGGCCAGATTTTCATTCGGCTGCGATCGCCGCCGACGGCTCGGCTTTTTTCTTCCAGGGGGCGTCGTAGAGGTTCCAGACCGGGTTGTTGATGGCCAGATCCATGTCGCGGGCGAAGATGGCGAAGCCGTCGTAGCCGTGATACGGGCCGGAATAATCCCAGGAATGCATTTGACGGAACGGTATGCCCATCTTCTGGACCGGGTACTTTTCTTTGATGCCGGAGCCCACGAGATCAGGACGGATCCCCTCGATGAACTTCTCCAGCTCGTAACCAGTCACGTCGTCATAGATCAGCGTGCCCTTCTTCACGTAGTGGCCAGTGCGCTGATAGTCGTCGTTATGGCCAAATTCATAGCCAGTGCCGACGATCACCATGCCCAGATCCTCATATGCCGTGACGACGTGACGGGGGCGCAGCCCGCCGACATAGAGCATCACCGTCCTGCCTTCGAGGCGCGGCCGGTACTTGGCGATGACGGCATCGACCAACGGCCGGTATTTGGCGATGACCGCCTCGGCCTTGGCCTCGATTTCCGGCCCGAAATGCTTGGCTATCTTGCGCAGAGAGGCTTCGGTCTGGGAGGGGCCGAAGAAATTATATTCCATCCAATCGATGCCATACTTTTCCTCCATGTGCCGGCAGATGTAGTTCATCGACCTGTAGCAATGGATGAGATTGAGCTTGGCCTTGGGCGCGCGCTCTATTTCGGCCAGCGTAGCGTCGCCCGACCAGTTGCCAACCACGCGCAGGCCCATCTCCTCGAGCAGGATGCGCGAAGCCCAGGCGTCGCCCCCGATATTATAGTCGCCGATCACATTGACATCGTACGGGCCGGCCTCGAACTCGACGTCCTTCTTCTCGAACACCCAGTCGCGGATCGCGTCGTTGGCGATGTGGTGGCCGAGGGACTGCGAGACGCCGCGGAAGCCTTCGCAGCGCACCGGCACGATTGTCTTTTCGTGCTCCTTGGCCTTGTTGCGGGACACAGCTTCGGTGTCGTCGCCAATCAGGCCGATCGGGCATTCGGATTGCACAGTCATGCCCTTGTTCAGCGGAAACAGTTCCTCGATCTCATCGATGATCCGTTCCAGCTTCTTGTCGCCGCCGAAAACAATGTCCTTCTCCTGGAAATCGGAGGTGAACTGCATCGTGACGAACGTGTCGATGCCCGTCGTACCGACGTAGTAGTTGCGGCGTTGAGACCAGGAATATTGCCCGCAGCCGACCGGGCCGTGCGAGATATGGACCATATCCTTGACCGGACCCCACACCACGCCTTTCGAGCCGGCATAGGCGCAGCCGCGAATCGTCATCACGCCGGGGATGGACTTGATGTTAGATTTGACCTCGCATTCGGAAAGGACCTCGCTTTCCTCGCCAGCCTCGTCGCCGCTCTTTGCGACGCTGAGGTGCTTTTTGCGGCGCTTCGCCGTCTTGTCAGGATATTGCAACAGCACCTCCTCGATAAGCTTCGCATGGAGGGCGCCGTCATTCTCGTATTCCAGGCTCATGGGACCTCTTTCAAAGGTTCAGGGTGACGCTCACCGACGAGGCGCCGTTCTTCGAAAGGCGCGCCAGGTCAGGCCGCGCCCCCAGTCAGTAGCGGCCGTTACTGTGCGGCCGCCTTGGCCGCTTCCTTGACCTGAAGCTCGGCAAGCATCTGCTCGTCCGTCTTCATGATGCCGAAGTCGAGCAGCATGTCCTCGAGCTCCTCCATGGTGATAGGGGTGGGGATGGTGCCCTGGCCCGAATTGGCATGGATCTTCTCGGCCAGCGCCCTGTATTCCCCGGCCTGCTTGGAGTCCGGCGCATATTGGATCACGGACATCTTCCTGAGCTCGGCGTGCTGGACGATGTTGTCGCGCGGCACGAAGTGGATAAGCTTGGAATTGAGCCTGGAAGCCAGCGCTTCGGCGAGGTCGAGCTCGCGATCGGTTTGGCGCTCGTTGCAGATCAGGCCGCCGAGCCGCACGCCGCCCGAATGGGCGTATTTCAGGATGCCCTTGGCGATGTTGTTGGCGGCATAGAGCGCCATCATCTCGCCGGACATGACGATATAGATTTCCTGGGCCTTGTTCTCGCGGATCGGCATCGCGAAACCGCCGCACACCACATCCCCGAGCACGTCGTAGGAGACATAGTCGACATCGTCGTAGGCACCGTTCTCCTCGAGGAAGTTGATCGAAGTGATCACGCCGCGGCCGGCGCAGCCGACACCCGGCTCAGGGCCGCCCGACTCCACGCATTTGATGCCTTTGTAGCCGACCTTGAGCACGTCCGCGAGTTCCAGGTCTTCCACCGAACCTTCCTCTGCCGCGAGGTGCAGGACCGTATCCTGGGCCTTCGCGTTCAGGATCAGGCGGGTGGAGTCGGCTTTGGGGTCGCAGCCGACGATGAGGATTCTCTGCCCGAGGTCGACAAGGGCGGCGAGCGTATTTTGGGAGGTGGTGGACTTGCCGATGCCGCCCTTGCCGTAAAAGGCGATCTGACGCAAACCTGACATGTAGCTTTCCTTCCTTCGTTCCATTCATCGCGGCTGCCGCGACATGAATGCCGGTCGGGCAGCTGTCGCCGCCTCGCACCCAAGGATCTCAAGACTCGTGCCAATTTGGCTGATCGAACCGAAGAATAATTTCATGGTTGCTTTTCAGGGATTTAGCTCGAGGCCAAAGAAAGGATCGTCGGAACAAGCCGTGTAGCGGACCCGACAATGGCGACACAAAGCGTCGGATCGCGATCCTCAGTCACCGTATTCGTTCGAACCGCATCGTTGTGTTGAGGTGGGCGAACAGCATCTCGACCCTCCAGCGTTAATTGCGGGATGCTGCGAACTCTTCTGTTCCGGCGAGCTGACGTGCTTGGTTCTCGCGTGTCCTCATCGACACTGCGCGGAATCTTGCGCGCCACGCTGGCATACCATCGATCCCCCGGCCATCCATGCGGGGCCACGGGCGGATAATTCCGCCATATCACCAAACCAAGGGGACTCGGCTCACTTATCGGCGCAGGAGTTCAGTATCGGCGTCATCGCCTTCACATGTTCGTCGATCCGCTCGAGCACTTTCGCTGCGACAACGTCGCGCTCAGGCAGATGCCACCAGTGCTCGTTGACGAGTTCGACGGTCTCGACCACTGCCTTCAGGACTGCCGGCTCCGGAAGCCTTGCACGGTTCGCAAATGCTTTCCATCGCGGTGCTGCTAGCGCCTTGAACGAGCGCTGCCCTCCAAGCGAAAGCGCCATGGCGTCGGCGGGAATATATGGCACGGTCGACAGAACGTCGTAGATTGGTGCAAGCGCCGGCTTGTCGCCGTTTCCGGGATAGATCAACGACCAGTTCTTCAGGTGCATGTCGCCATTGCCGGTGATGACGGTCAGTGCCAGGCGGCGGACGAATTCGAGAGCCGCCGTAGGCGAGACGGCCGCGCCAAGGGCCGAGGCTATGTCGTGATAAGCGGCGCCCTCATATTTGCGCGAGGGATAGACGCCGAAGACCTGAGCGAAATCCTCGATGTGAATCCTCTTGCCCTCAGCGCCGCGATCGAAGCGTTTGACGAGAAGGACCTTGCCCTCTGACAGCGTGTTGAATTCTTCGGGAATATCCTCGAAATCGGACTTCTCGACAAGTTCGCGTTCAGGCACCTCCATGCCGATCGCTGCGGCCAGCGCGAGGTTGGCGAATTCATTTTCGGAAACGCCCGGAAACGCCGTCGAAGGGAACTTGGCGATGTATCGGCCTTGCTCGTCGTCCATCGGCAAGGTCAGGCCGCCGCCTTTTCCAGTGTTCTTCATGACCGATAGCTTCATCTGCACGCCGGCAAGTGAGAACCGTGCCTTGGGCTTATCCTTTGAAGCATCCTGCGAAACCGCTATCGCGCCGTCACTGGGCAACGCCCGTACGGCTCCCGGCAGATCGGCGCCCAGCGCCGCTAAAAGATCGAAATCATTGCCTGGCCGCACATTGCCTTCGTGGTGCTTTTCCATCGCCTCGCGCAATTTCTCCTCCGGCAGGAGGTTCGCGAAGAAAGCGGGCAAGGCGCCCGCCAGAGGCTTCGGATCTTTCCGCAATCCTCCCGTCGCTGCCCGGAACGACAGGCTGAAAACCGGAAAGCCGCCCGTCGCGCGGTAGGCCTCATCGAAGTTGAATGCATTGAAATCGCCCGGCGTCCTAACGATGGTCCCGATCTTCAATGCGTTCAAGAGCACGTCCAGCGACGGGATCGTCTTAGGTGCGCGAAAGACTGGAGCCATGATCGTCATCGTCAGGTTGAGAAACAAAGGCGGGTCGATCGTCATCATCATGCGGACGCAATAGAGCCTGGACAGCCGGCACCATGACTTGCGGAACCAGCATCATTTCCAGACCGAGCGCGCGAGCGATATTCATGAGCGTCGTCGCACGCGCCGCTGCGGCTCCCTTTTCGATGTCGCGATAGCGCGGACGGGATATACCCGCCAAATCAGCGACCTGCTCCTGCGTCATGGCAGCGGCCAGCCTCGCCTGCCTGAAAAGCCCACCGATTTCGCGCAGAATTTCCGACTCAGAGTCGATCATGATACCTATACGATCTTTTCCAATGCGCGATGATACGCAAAGGTGCGAGCAAGTCAAAACTTTTATGATCTGTTGGCGTATCATATATGAAGATAATGATATGCAAAGAGATCAATCCTTCTTCGAGGATCTCTCAGGCTTTCGCGCCGCACAGCGAACGGCGTTCCTCCGAGACCAGCTGCTATGGCCACCGGGCTCCTCTGATGGCGCTGCCGCCGGTTTGCCCGGCTTCTTGCGGCCTGCGGCCTGGCGCTGCTCTTTTTTCGGCCTCGATCCGGCGCTCTTCTTGCGCCGCCAGCTTGGCCTCGGCTTCCAGCGACGCCATCGCCTGCTGGATCTTGGCCAGCCGGTTCTGCTTGTCGCCGGCCCAATCCGGCATCTCGTCGCCGCGCTTGTCCTTGCCGAAAGTCACGTCCTCCTCGGCATCCGCGGCTCGGCCGTCGTCAGCTGCGAGCGACCTTGGCTTTCAATTCCAGCTCGCGCTTCTTCATGCGCTCATAACTCATCGCCTTGTGTTTCGACGCGTTCGCCTTGATCTTCTTGCCATTCAGCGCGACATGGCCGAGTTTGACCAATCCTGCCGTCTCACACAGCTTCAGAACCTGCACGAACAGCGCCTCGAGCGCCTTCAAATGCCGCTTTCGGAAGTCGCTGATCGTCCGGAAATGCGGCGGATCGAGCGCCACGATCATCACAAAATCATTCCGTTCGCGGCAGGCCCTGGCCGGCTGTTTTCGCCAGCTTTGGGCCATCGACCGCCTGTCGCGTTCCTTCGCGCCCCTCTGTCCCTGCATCAAAAGGGCCGTCGCGGCGCACCCGCCCTTCCTGCTCAAATCACATTCAATTCCCTGAAAGCCCGCCCCTCAGCGACACGGCTGTACCCGAACACCGAGCAATCCACCGTGCGATAGCCGCCATGCACGATCAGTTCGGCCAGCGCCTTGCCGACCGCCGGCGCCTGCTGCAGGCCGTGGCCGGAAAAACCGTTGGCGAAGAGGAAATTGCCGACCTCCGGGTGCGGGCCGATCACCGCGTTCTGGTCGAGCGTATTG
>NZ_JAMYSY010000065.1:0-26379 GCF_040322175.1 Mesorhizobium sp. M0185
GGCTCCCTTGTTTGAGATCTCAACGAACTCATTCTGGCACATCCGATGCCGTCGGGCGCCGTCCACCCCATCATGCCGTGACCTTAGCCGAAGAACGCAGCGAAACAGAATTCTGCACCGCAGCAGCGCTCTGATGTAGCGGCATGGATCCTGGGGTCTGCGCCGCGTCGCTTCGCTCCTTGCTTCGCCCCAGGATGACGAAACGACGGGCGCCTCGGCCAATCTCCAAAGTGTACGATCCGCCGGCGCAAAAACCACCCAAATGTCAACCTTCCGCGCCCGGGAACCTAATGCACCGCCGCGTACATGATCTTCTCCTCCGTGGCCTCGGCTGGCGAGAATTCCTCGACGATGCGGCCTTGCCGGCAGACCAGGATGCGGTCGGACAGGTTCATGATCTCCGGCAGGTAGGACGAGATGACGACGACTGCGAGGCCTTCATCGGCCAGCCGGTTGATGATCTGGTGGATTTCGGCAATGGCGCCGACATCGACGCCGCGCGTCGGCTCGTCGAAGATGACGATGCGCGGCTTCTGCACCAGCCCCTTGCCGATCACCACCTTCTGCTGGTTGCCGCCGGAAAGCTCGACCACGCGGGCATTGTCGTTGATCGCCTTGACGTTCAGCGTCCTGGTCCATTCGGCCGACAGCGCCCGCATCTCCTGCGCATTGATCACCCAGCCCTTTTCCCGCCCTGCCGCCAGGAAGCCGCCGAACAGGTTCTCGGCGACGTCCATCGTCTCGAAAATCCCCTCGCTCTTGCGGTCTTCGGTGACATAGACGATGCCGTCCGCCACCGCCTCGCTGGGGACGAGATAGCGCACCGGCCGGTCGTGCAGTTCAATGCTGCCGCCGCGCAGGAAGTCGCGCTTGTAGATGCCGGAGACGATCTTGAACGTCTCGGTGCGGCCCGAGCCGATCAGCCCGAACACGCCGGTGATCTGGCCCTCGAAGATCGAGAAGGAATTGTTGCGCACGACATTGCTCATCGAGATGTCCTGTACCGACAGCACCTTCCTGCCGGCCCTACGCAGCCTGGCCTCGTCGCGCTGGCTGTAGAGCTGTCCCGACAGCGTCCGTCCGACCATCGCCGCGACGATCCTGTCGCGATCGAAGGCGGCGGTATCGTCGGTGATCACCAGCTCGCCGTCGCGCAGGATGGTGATGCGGTCGGCCATATCAAGCGCCTCCTCGAGCGCATGGCTGATGAAGACGATCGACACGCCCCTTGCCTTAAGCCGGCGGATCAGCGCGAAGAAGTGCCGCTTTTCCTCTGGCGTCAGCGTCGCCGTCGGCTCGTCGAAGATGATGATCTCGGCATTGTGGTGGACGGCGCGCGCGATCTCGACCATCTGCCGCTTGGCGGCGCCCAGCGTCGCCACCATGGCATTGGGGTCGACGGGAAAATTCAGCGACTGCAGGAACTGCTGCGCCGAGATATAGGTGCCGCGCAGCCGGTTGAGAAAGCGCTCCGTGCCGAGGTAGAGGTTCTGCGCCACCGTCATCGACGGCACCAGGCTGGTTTCCTGGAACACCATGGCGATGCCGGCTTCAAGTGCCGCATGCGGCGAGGCGTAGGCGATCTCCTGACCCTTGTGGAACATCGTTCCCGATGTCGCGTCGACAACGCCGGCGATGATCTTGGTCAGCGTCGATTTTCCAGCACCATTCTCGCCGAGCAGCGCGTGGATCTCGCCCTTGCGCAGCTCGAAGCTGACATTCTTCACCGCGGGAACACCGCGATAGGTCTTGGTCACGTTCTCCAGGCGGACGATCGGTTCCATCAGCGATGCCCTCCTGAAGTCAGATCGATGGCCAGCAGGCAATCGCCGCCTTTCGAGGCAATGAACAGGCGACCGTCTGTCTCCGCCACGCTGCAGATGCCGTGGCGCGTGCCGTTGGCGCGGCTGTGCAGGCTGAATTGCGGCCGCATCTCCCGATCGAGCCTGACCACCAGCCCGTAAGAGCGGCTCGGCGACCACGGCTTGTGGATGCCCATAGTGCGGATGCCGCCGCATTGCAGCGGCTCGAGGAAGCTGCGGTTGGAGGCGAGCGCCGGCGCGATCCAGTGTTGCGGCGACACTTGCGCCAGCATGTCGTTCCGATAGTGCGTTTCCTGCAGCACGAATTCGATCAGACGGTTGCGGGGCGCAAACAGCGCCAGCCAGGCACCGCCATCGGCGGCGGGCGACAGCCGCGCGGGATAGCCGGGCAGATGCGCCAGCACCGTCGAGCGGCTGCCTGTCGCGCCGTCGAAGCAGACGAGTTGGTGCCGCCAGCTCTCGCCGACCAGCACGTCCTTGCCGGTTGGATGCAGCCCATAGGGAAAGGCGATGTCACCGGCGAGCTTGCGGAATTCGCTGCCTGCCGGATCGCGCTTCCACAGCGAACCCGACGCACCCTTCTTCATCAGATCGGCGGCCCATTCCGACGGCGCGTGTTCGGCCGAGCCATTGGCCAGCCAAAGCGTGCCGTCTTCCGCGTAGGCGAGTGCTGTTATGCAGCGGATCTCGGCCGGCAGGGCGGCCTCCTTGCCTGCAATCAGCAGCCTGCCGCTTTCGAGCCCGACCGTCAGTTCGCCGGCGGGCGAGCGCGCGAGCGCGGTGACGGCGGCCGGAAATGTCTCGACCAGAACAGGCGCGCCACCGGCGGCGAGCGCGTAGAGGGCATTGCCGCTGGACGCCAGCAGCCGGCCGTCGGCGACCAGCAGATTGTCGGGCTCGGGCAGTTCGGCGAAGGCCGCAACATCGTCCAGCAGCGTGTTCGGCCTGAACGCACCGTCGAGCGGCGGGATGGTCACTGCCTTGCCGCGGAAGATGTCGAGGATCGGGTCCAGCATCATGGCTTGGCACCCCAGTAGGAAGCGGGGCTGGTCCAGTTCGGGTCGGCCCCGGCAATACTGTAGCGGCCGATGCGGTTGTTGAGAATACCGCCGACGAACAGAAAACCCTTGTGCTCGCGCATCGAGGTGACCATCGGATGCGCGGCGCCCGACAGGTCGCCCATCGCCTCGACGATGCCGCCCTTCTCGTTGAATTTTACCACACCGCCGGTGTTGATGTTGGGGAACAGCCATTCGTCCTGCGGCAGCCGGCGCGTCATGCGCTTGCGCATGTCGGGATGGCGCAGCGACAGGTCGAAGCTCGGCGTGCGCATGCCGAGCCAGGCCATCCAGTAATTGCCGTCTGACGCTCGGTTGATGTTGTCGGGGTAGCCCGGCATGTCGCGGATGACGCATTCGGCGGTGCCTGCTTTCGGCCCCACCAGCCAATAGCGATGCACGCGGCAGGCCCAGCTTTCGGCAAAAAACAGCGACTTGCCGTCATGCGCCATGCACACGCCGTTGGTATAGCGGTAGCCGCCGAGCAATGTCTTGGTCGAACCGTCCTTCGGATCATAGACAAGCAGCCGCCCGGTGGCGCGGTTCTCGATCGAATCCAGCGCCCAGTCGTGCGCGTCATAGCGCTTGGTGGAATCGGTGAAGTAGATGCGGCCGTCCGGCGCGATGTCGCAATCATTGGGGTCGCGCAGCCGCGCATCGTCGACGATCGAAGTCCAGGAGCGCGACGTTTCCGCCGAAAGCCGCTTCACCTCGCGCTGCGGCGAGACCGAATAAAGCCCCATCGCGCCAACGCAGCTGATCAGATTGCCTGTCTTGTCGAAGGCCAGGCCGAGCGGAAAGCCGCCAATATGGGCAAAGACCTCCGAGCGTTTGTAGTCCGGCGCGAAGAAGCGGACGATCTCGCCATGCCTGGTGCCGCAATAGAGATGGTCGTCGCGGTCGAGGATGACGTCTTCCGGCCCTTCCAGCTCGCCGAGCCCGATATGGTCGGCCTCCGACAATCGGTTGTCGAGTTCGTAAGGGGTGCCCGAACCCGGTGCCGCCGACTGCGTTGCCCCCATCTTCAGGTAGACCGGTGCGACATAGACCTCGTCCAGAACCTTGTGGCGGTTCTTCAGCCAGCGAATGTCGATGGTGACGGCGACGGCCAGCATGATGCCCAGCACCATCTGGTTGGTGCCGGTGCCATAGCCCAGCCGGATCAGCCCGTTGGTCATCGTCAGCACGATGATCGCGCCCATCAGCCCCTTGATCACCGAACCGCGGCCGCCGCCCAGGCTGACGCCGCCGACGACCGCCGCCGTCAACGCCATGACCTCGAGGTTGAGGCCGGTTCCCGGCCCTGCCCCGCTCAGCCGGCAGGCGATGAGAAAGCCGCCGAGCGAGGCGCAGAAGCCGGAGAACACATAAGTCATGAACACGGTGCGGCGCACGCGGATGCCGGCATTGTGGGCCGAGCGCCGCGACCCGCCTACCGCCTGCACGTGCCAGCCGGGCCGCGAGCGCGTCAGCGCGACGTGGGTAATGATGGCCAGGATAATCGCCGCCCACACCGCAACCGACAGGCCCCAGAAGGTATCGTCGCCGATGAAGTCCAGCACATCCGATGTGGCATCGGAAAGCTGGACGTCGGCGGCATAGGTGGTGACCAGTATGTCGAACAGCGCCCGCCCGAAAATGAAGGTGACCAGTGTCGTCAGGAAAGCGCGCAGGCGGAAATAGCCGATCAGATAGCCATTGATCGCGCCGAACAGCAGGCCGGTGACGATCGAGGCGGCCAGCGCCAGCCACACCGACTGTTCGAGGATGAAGAAGACGAACACGGCGGAAAAACAGGACAGCGCGAAGATCGAGCCGACCGAAAGGTCGATGCCGCCGCCCAGCATGACCACCGTCATGCCGGTGACGACCAGCGAGAACTCGCCGAGCTGGCGGGTCGATTCCTGCAGCGACATCGGCTTGAAGAAGCCGGGGATGATCGAACCGAACACGCCGAGCGTCGCCACCAGCGCCAGGAAAGGAATGGCGTTGTCGGTCCAGCGTTTGCTTAGGATCTCGCCGACGAGGTGGTCGGGCACGAGATTGTAGCGCCAGGATTGAAGGCGTTCGCGAAAGGACATCGGTTGCTGCTATTCGAGAGAAAAAGGAAAAAGGGGCCGGGCTATCCGCAGAACAATCGCCTCAGGTTTGCGTTGCCCCTCTCCCTTACCCTCTCCCTGTATAGAGACGGGGAGAGGGGGTCGCCAGCGTTGGAGCGTATCCCTTCTCCCCGTCACTATACGGGGAGAAGGTGCCGGCAGGCGGATGAGGGGCAGCGCGAAGCTCAGGAAAGCCGGCCTACTTGGCCGCAGCTTGGGCTTGCAGTGCTTTCAAGTCCCAGCAGCTGTCTGGCTTGAGGTCGGCCTTGGTTGTCGCCTTCTCCAGCGTATAGATGTAGGTGTGCGAGGTGCCGGCCGGCTGGCCGCTCTGCAGCAGGAACTTGATGACGGCGTTCATGTCGCCCGACTGGCGGGCAAGGTCGGTCATCACCACCGCACCATAGGTGCCGTCCTGCAGCTTGTCGCAGTCGGCGGTCTTTTCGCCACCGCCGGTGGTGACCAGAAAGACTTTGCCTTCGAGCTTGGCATCGCGGATCGCAGCCGATGCGCCGGTCGCGTCGCCGTCCCAGAAATCGATGATGGCGCAGATGTCGGGGTTCTGCTGCAGCATCGTCGTCGTCACGTTGCGCGAGGTCGTCGCATCCCAGTTGGAGTCCGGCTTGGCCACGACCTTGAAGTCGGGGTTCTTGTCCAGCACCTTCATGATGCCGGCATACTGGTAGAGGCTCGATGAGTTGGCCTGGTCGCCCTGCACCAGCCCGATCTTCTTGGACGAGTTCGGCCCACAACCCTTGATCGCCGCTTCGGCTTCCAGCTGGCCGAGGCGATCCCAGTCGCTGCCGACAAAGGCATCGGCCGGGAAGTTCGCCGGATTGTCGACCAAAAGCACATAGGTGCCGGCCGCCTGCGCCTTCTTCATCAGCTTGGCATAGGAGTTGAGGTCGGGCGAGTGGATGATCAGCACGTCCGGCCTGGCGTCCGACGAGATCGCGTCGGTTATCGCCTGCGCGCCGGCATCGACCACCCAGTTCGGGTCACGCGTCTCGAACACGCCGCCCCAGGCCTCGACCTCCGTCTTCAGGTAATGCGCCCAGCCCTGTGCCAGGTCGAAGCCCATCGCCATCGGGACCAGCATCACGCGCTTGCCCTTGAGTGCTTGCGAATAGGCGCCCGGACCCGGATCTTCGGCCGCGAAGCCTGGCGCCACGAATGCGGAGGCGGCAAGCGCTGCCGCGGCAGCCATAAACGTCCTGATGATTTTCATGTCACATCCTCTGGTTTGGTCGTTGTCGTTCGCGGCCGGCCCCAACCGTTCGCGTCAGTCTAAATATCGCCTTGCTGCGCGGTCTGCTCGTCGCGCGGATTGATGAACCCATCGACGATGATCGCCGCCAGCAGGATCGCGGCCTTGATCAGGTTCTGATAGAGCAGCGGAATGTCGATGATGGTCATCGCGTTGAGCAGGATGCCAATCAGCGCGGCACCCACCAGCACGTTGCGCACCCCGCCCCGCCCGCCCGACAGACCGATGCCGCCGATCACCGCCACCAGCACGATGTCGTAGAGCAGCGTGGAATTGACGATGCGGGTGTTGATCGAATGCAGGCTGGCGGCGGTGAGCAGGCCGGCCACCAGCGAGACCAGGGCCGACAGCACGTAGCGCAGCACCAGCATCGGGCGCACTGGAATGCCGATGTTGCGCGCGGCGACCGGGTTGTCACCGGCGAAATAGACGTAGCGGCCCCATTTGGTGTAGCGCAGGAACAGGAAGAAGGCGAAAGCCAGCCCGGCGAAGACAAACACCTCGACCGGGATGTCGAGGAAACGCAGCCCGCCCAGAAGCTCGACCCAATGGCCGGGCGGCACCGGCACGGCGTCCTGCGTGATCAGTTGTGAACGCACATAGCCGAAGACGAAGGATGCGGTCGCCAGCGTCACGAAGATCGCCGGGACCTCGGCGTAGGCGACCAGGATTCCGTTCAACAGCCCGATGGCGAGAACACCGGCGAGCACATAGGCGAAGGCCAGCCCGTCGGGCATCCCCGAATTCAGCAGTTGCAGATACCACGCGACCGACATCGCCATGATCGCCACCGCCGACAGGTCGATGCCCCTGCCGATGATGACGACCGCCATGCCGAGCGCCAATATGCCCAGCACCGAGACCGAGCGCACGATGGCAACGAGATTGTTCGAATTGATAAACCCGGGCAGTCCGATGGCGGCGGCAATGAACAGCACAACCGCGATGGCAAAGACAACGCCCTCCTGGTTAAGGCTTCTCCAGTTTAGCCAGCCGGTCGCGTTCATTGCCCGCTTTCACCCGCGATGGCTACGCCCTGCTCCCTCTGCGGCCATCGGAACGAAAGCTAATCGGCTCAAGACCAATTCGTCAAATGAATCCGCGCATTGCAGGCCGGCTTGCGAGGAAATTCCGCGCTTGGATGCACCGATTGGCGAGGCTGGCGCAATGCCGGGAACTCAAGCTGTTTTGCAATTGATCGCGCCGATCGAAGCGCCGGCAAAGGTTTGCTCCGGAGCGAGCGAAGCAGGCATAATTTATGTCCGCGATTGCCGCTGGATTCCTGCGTCAAATCCGCAAAACATGGCCCGAGACCTCGGCGCCGGCAGCCTTCGGCAACGCCAGGAAGCGACACGAGGCGACGAGCCCGATTACGCCGATCGCCACGAAGGCAAGTCGGAAGTCGACGAGATCGAGCGCCGCAGCGCCCCTGGCGATCTGCGACAGGTTGAGCAGTGCCGCGGCGACCGCTACGCCGAACAGCATCGCCATCTGCTGCAGCATGCTGGACAACGTCGCCGCCGAGCTGCGCTGCGGTGGGGCCACATCGGCGAAGGCCAGTGTGTTGAGCGCGGTGAACTGCATCGAGCGCGAAAGGCCGGCGATCAGCATCAGCACCACCACCAACGCTTGCGGCGTCTGCGGCGAAAGCGCCGCGCAGGCCATGATCGATAAAGAGGCGATCACCCCGTTGACGATCAGCACCGAACGGAAGCCGAAGCGCCTCAGTGTCGGCGTCGTCACCGCCTTCATGCCGAGATTGCCGAGGAAATAGGCCAGGATCATCATGCCGGCATCGACCGGGCTCAGGCCGAAGCCGACCTGGAACAAAAGCGGCAGCAGGAACGGCGTGGCGTTGATGGCGATGCGGAAGATCGTGCCGGCCGACAGCGTCGAGATGGCAAAGGTCTGCACCTTGAAAGCTGTGAGGTCGAGCAGCGGATGGTTGGCGCGTTGCAGATGCCGCACCGCCAGCCAGCCGACCAAAATGCCCGTGCCGAGCAGTGCCACGGTCGGCAACACACCCTCTTCCGGATGCGCGATGCGCTCGAGGCCATAGAGCATCGCGGCGAGCCCCACCGAGGTCAGCAGGAAGCCCGGCCAGTCGAGTGGCTTGGCCCCAGCTTCGCGGTCGCCGGGAATGAAGCGGGCGACCAGTGCCAAACCGGCAACGCCAAGCGGGATGTTGATGAAGAAATTCCAGTGCCAGGAGAGATAGGTGGTGATGAAGCCGCCAAGCACCGGCCCGACCACCGGCGCAAACAGCGCCGGCCAGGTGATCAGCGCCGTGGCGTTGAGAAGCTCGGATTTCGGCGCGTTGCGCAATACCAGGATGCGGCCGACCGGCGTCATCAGCGCGCTGCCCAGGCCCTGAACCGCGCGTGCGGCGACGAACTCGGCCAGGTTCTGTGAGATGCCGCAAACGAGCGAGGCCAATGTGAACAGGGCGATCGCCACGAGGAAGATGTTGCGCGCGCCAAAACGGTCGGCAACCCAGCCGGACAGCGGCACGAACACCGCCATGGTCAGCATATAGACGGTGATGCCGATGCTCATCGCCACCGCCGGCACGCCGAAGGATTCTCCCATCTGCGGCAGCGACGTCGAGATGATGGTCGAATCCAGAAGCTGCATGAAGAAGGCGACGGCGACGATCAGCGCCACCCGCCGGGCTTGCCGCGCCGCCGGCGCGGTTTCGGGCAAGGCTTTGTTTTCGGGAATGGCGGTCATGCACAGAACTGTCCGAAGGGGAATTTTCACCCGCTCCATCGGCAACCGCACAATTGTCCGGCAAACCGATGACGCACCGGCTTCAACAGCATCTGGCCGGTGCCGTCCAGACCTGGTCCAACAAACTTTCGTGTGGCATCGCAGCCGGCCATGCGATGACCCGGCCCTGGCGCCGAACCGGCCTTTCACGATCCGCGATGATGCTTTGTGCCGCTGCCGGGGCGTCTTATGCGGCTTCGATCTTCTCCAGGAACAGGCTGAGCTGGTCCGGGTCCATGTGCACGACGTGCCTGTCTTCGGGATAGGCCAGGCTGTTCACATCGGCGACATATTCGGAGAAGGCAGCGATTCGTTCGGCCTGCAGGCGATCGTATTCGGCGGCGAAATTGCGATAGACCTTGGAATGGCGCGGCATGTGGCCACGGTTCTGGCCGAGGATGTCGTCGGCGAACAGATACTGCGCGTCACAGCCGGTGCCCGCTCCCATCGACAGCATGATCAGCGACGTGCGTTCCGAAATCGCCTTGGCCACCTCGACCGGCACCACCTCGATCTCGGCGCCGATCGCGCCGGCGGCCTCCAGTTGCTTCACCGCCTCGAACACCTGCATGGCGGTATCGGCGGTCTTGCCGACAGCCTTGAAGCCGCCGGTCCAGGTGGCGCGTGACGGGATGAGGCCGACATGGCCGATTACCGGAATGGCGTCGTCGGCCATCCGCTTGATGGTGGCATAGCCGGCGCTGCAATAGACCGCATCGGCGCTGGCCTTGTAGAGCCGGAACGCCCAGCGGACGAAATCGTCGGCGGTGCCGATCTCGAAGAAATTCTCGCCCGGCATGGTGAACAGGCTGGGTGCCGCATCGCGGTATTGCGGATTGAGCACCAGCTCCGGCGGCACCGAGACGATGTCGACGCCGGCGCGTTCGGCGGCCTCGGCCTCATCCATCGTCAGCACGCGCAGCATCGTCAGCTGCCGCTTGCCCTTCATGGCCCGCAGGTCTGCGACGGTCGGTCTTTTCCGGCTCATGGATTTTGGTTCCCTTTGCTACGTGACAGAAGGCCGGTCAGGCGATCTGGATCATCACCTTGCCAGCTTCGACCTTGACTGGATAGGTCGCGAGATTGACGCAAACGGGAGCGCCCTTCGCCTGGCCGGTCTTATAATTGAAGCGGCCATTGTGCTTGGGGCATTCGATGATGTCGCCCATGACAAGCCCGTCGGCCAGATGCGCCTTCTCATGCGTACAAAACCCGTCGGTGGCGAAGAATTCATCGTCCGGCGAACGGTAGATCGCGAAGGTGCGGCCGCCATGGTCGAAGCGGATGACGTCTTCCTCGTCGACATCGTCCACGGCGCACGCTTCGACCCAATCGGCCATTCTATATCTCTCCTGAAATTTTCTGCATGGCGCCGGTGCGGTGCCTATTCAGCCGCCGCCGACATGTTCACTTCGTGGAACTCGCCACGATAGGGCCTCGCCGTTGGCGGCAGTTCGCGCTTGAGGAAATAATCCTCGTATTTGAGCTGCCTGAGCAGGACAGGCCAGACCTCGCGATAGGCATGCCATATCGACGGGTTCGGCTCCGGCAGATCGTGCTTGATCAATTCATGCAGCCTGGGCAGCGCGTGATAGGGCACCATCGGAAACATGTGGTGCTCGACGTGGTAGTTCATGTTCCAGTAGATGAACCGGCTGATCGGGTTCATGTACACGGTACGGGTGTTGAGCCGGTGGTCGACGACGTTGTCGGCCAGACCGATGTGTTGCAGCAGGCCGGTCATCACCATGTGCCAGGTGCCGTAGAGGCGCGGCACGCCGATGAGCACCACCGGCACCCACGACTGCATGGTGAGGGCGAGTGCTATCGTGGCGATGTAGACGGCGATGTGCCAGCGCGCCGCGATGACGGCCTTGTGCTGTTCCATCTCGGGAACGTAGCTTTTCTCGTCGGGCGTCAGCTTGCCGAACGCCTGGCGTACCAGTGCCGGAAGCGAATAGCGAAAATCGAGGATGCCGGTGAAAGCCAGCGCCGCACGCAAAAGGTCCGGCGGGCGCATCACGGCGATCTCGGCGTCGCGGCCGACGATGATGGTGTCGGTGTGGTGGCGGGCATGGCTCCAGCGCCAGGTCACCGGGTTGCGCATCAGCATGAAGCTGGCGATCTGGTAGACGACATCGTTCATCCAGCGCGTGCGGAAGGCAGTGCCATGGCCGCATTCGTGCCAGCGCGAGTCGCTGGAGGAGCCGTAGAGCACGCCGTAGACGAAGAAGAACGGCACGCACCACCAGGTGCCCCAGAAATAGATGGCGCCGGCGGCGGAGCCGAGGATGGCGACGATCCAGATGATCGTGTCGCGGATCGCCGGGCTGTCTGAGCGCTGCATCAGCTCCTTGATCGCCTTGCGAGGGACATCCGTGTGGTACCACTCCGCCGAGGCCAGTCCCGTCTCGATCGCCCTGCGCGTGCTTTCGCCGACCAGGCTGTAATCGCGCTTTACCGTGCCAGCCATTGTGACCTCCGATTCCCGATCTGCCGCGAGCCCTCCCCGCTCCGGCCGGAGCCAGCCTCCCAACTGGTGTCCCGTATCGTCTTCGCCATTATCACGACCTGCCTCCAAGAACAGGAAAATGGCCCGACGGCTGGGGATAATCCTGCTGCGGCTGCCTGGCGATTGCCGCGATCCGGCTCTCGGCGACGGCGATCTCGCCGGCGCCGTCGAGAACCCGGAAAACGGCATTGTAGGAGCGGCTCTCGCCATGCTCCAGCCAGATCATCTCGCCGCGTTCGCGCGCCGCCAGATTTCCCAGCACATGATGCGTCGAGGGCTCGATCCCAAGCGCGTACTGCCCGGCCTGGAAATTCTGCCATTGATAGGCGCAGGGCAATTGGTCCTTGCGCGTGACCACCTCGAAGCCGAGGCCGAGCCTATCGTTGACCACCGCCACCGGGACTTCGCCGGCGCTGTCGGCGCCGAGTTCGTGCTGCCAGACCTGTTCCTTGAATCCCGGTTGCGGCGCCGGCACCGTGCGGTAGCCGACCTTCTGCGCTTCATAGCGCTCGCCGGCATGGCCTGCCCAGACGACGTCGCGGATCGGCGCCAGGTAGCGCGCGCCCTCGTCGAGCACCGGATGGCTGACATTGATGTGGTAGAAATACATATGCGGCGTACGGTTGAAACCGTGATTGACGACACGGTCCGAAAGCCGGATCTCGTTGCCGCCGACATTGGCCTCGATCCGCCGCAGCAGGTGCAGATCTTCGCCGAATACAGTCGATTGCTGGACGATGCCTTCGGCCCACAACACGCAGCGGTCGCCGTCCCAGGTCTCGCCATAGCCGGTCAGCCGCGCCGGAATGGTGCTGACGCGGCCGTGCAGCGAATGGCGCACCGTCTTCTTCGGCGGGTAGTTGTAGGTATCGGCCGGTACTTCGTTCATGAACAATATATGGTCGAGGCCGCAGGTCAGCAGAAGGCCGGAAAACGACCGCGCCCACGCCAATCCCTCCTCGCCTTCATACTCGTGCAGGCCGGGATGGCGAAAACCGCTCGGCGAGTGCCAGCCGATCGCCTGGCCTTTGAAGTCGCAGTCGGCGATATCGAGCGCCCGGTCGACCAGCGCGGTGAAGCGCAGGCCGGAGCCGGTGCGGAATTCGAGCATGCGGATGCCGCGCTCGACGCCGTCGCCAAGCGTCATCAGCCGCACGCCGGCGAATTGCGACAGCATGCCCGAGCGTTCCGAGACCTGCCGGCGCGACAGCGTCTTGCCGTAAAGCTCTACCATGTGACGGCCAGTTCTTTCACTTTGCTCCCGTCCTTCACTTCGCTCTCGTCTCCTTGAGCAGGGCCGACATGTCGGCACCGGTGATGATGCTTTCCACGGTCAGCAGATCGGTATCGGCGACCGTCTGCTCGGCGACGATCTCGCCGCGGCGCATGACGATGATGCGATCGGCGACCTGGAAGACGTGATGGATGTTGTGGGTGATCAAAAGCACCGAATGACCGGCGTCGCGCACTTCCTTGACGAAGCGCAGCACGCCGTGCGTTTCCTCGACGCCGAGATTGTTGGTCGGCTCGTCGAGGATGATGACCTTGGCGGCAAATTGCATGGCACGCGAAATGGCGATCGATTGGCGCTCGCCGCCCGACAGCGTGCTGACCAGTGCATCGGCGTCGAGTTTCTTCGAGATGCCGACGCGCTTCAAAAGCGCCGAGGCGGCATCGCGCAATTTGGCAAGATCGAGCGGCGCGAACACGCCCAGCCATTTGAGATTGACCGGTTCGCGGCCGAGGAAAAGATTGCGCGCGATGCTGAGGTCGGGCGCCAGCGAGGTGTCCTGGTGGATGGTCTCGATGCCGAGATCCATCGCGTCGCGCGTCGAGCGGATGGAGACCTTCTGGCCGCGCACATAGATCTCGCCGCGATCGACCGGAAACACGCCCGAGATCGCCTTGATCAGCGTCGATTTCCCGGCGCCGTTGTCGCCGAGCAAGGCCACCACTTCGCCCTCGTTGAGCGTGAGGGAGGCGCTCTTCAGGGCGCGGACGCTGCCGAAGGACTTTTGCAAATTCTGCAGCCGAAGCACTTCCATGATCAGCTCCTGGCGGCGTTCTTCTGCAGCAAAGCGTGCAGGATGAGCATGGCAAGGATGATGACGCCGACGAAGATGTTGTAGGCGAGCCCAGGCACGCCGATCAGCACGATGCCGTTGCGGATGCTGCGCAGCATCAGCGCGCCGACGATGGTGCCTAAAATGGTGCCGCGTCCACCGGTCAGCGCGGTGCCGCCAACCACCACCATGGCGATCACTTCGAGCTCGTACCCGGTGCCGGCCACCGGCGAGGCGGCAGAGATGCGAAAGGCGCTGATCATGCCGGCGAGACCGGCAAGCACCGAGGTCAGGATGAACAGCCAGATCTTGACCGCATCGGCCGGCACACCACGCGCCACGGCAGCGTTACGGTTCGAGCCGATAGCACTGATCCAGTTGCCGAGCTTGGCGTAGCGCAGCACATAGATCGCCAGTAGCGACAGGCCGATGAACCACCACAGCGAGGTATAGAAACGGAACGTTCCGATATTGAAGCTGCCGGCCAGCAGCGTTACGAAGAAGCCCGGCTGGTCCCAGGATTTCAGCGGAAAGCCTTGGGTGATGTAAAGCGCTGCCCCACGCACGACGAGCAACATCGACAGTGTCACCAGGAAGGACGAGATGCCGATCTTGGTGACGATCAGCCCGTTGATCGCACCGATCGCTATGCAGAGCAGCAGGCCGGCCAGCAGCGCGACGCCAATATCAAACCCGCCGTTCTGCACCAGCAGCATGACGACGACCGGCGCCAGCCCGAACACGGCACCGACCGAAAGGTCGAACTCGCCCGCCGTCAGAAGCAGCGTCATGCCGAGCGCGATGATGCCGAGCTCGGGCAGGAACGCCATCATGTTGGAGATGTTGAGCGGCGACAGGAAATTGGCGTCGGCGATCGCGAACACCGCCAGCAGGACAATCAGGATGACGAGCGAAGAGAACTGCGGCGAGCGCATCAGGCTCGACCTGCGTTTGGCACGCGGCATTTCCTCTTCTGCGGCAATTGTCATGACTGTTTCGACCATATCTCAAGGTGACGCCCGCCGCCTGCGCGGCGAGCGTCAGTTCCAATCACTTGTTGTAGAGTTTCAGGATCGGTTCGACGCTCGAGGCGTCGTAGAGACTGAACGTGTGGATGTCGTAGCCGATCGGTTCGCCAGCGGCGGCCAACCCGAGCAGCGCCACCGGCATGAAGCCCTGCGCCGATGGGAACTGCCAGGCAGCCGCGTTGATGAACCCAGACTTCACTGACTCGGCCGTTTCCTTCGAATTGCCCCAGCCGACGACCGGGATCTTGCCGGCCGGCACGCCGGCGCCGTCGAACACCCGCTTGACGCTGGCCGCGACGGAATCGCCGAGCGCTATGATTGCCGGCGGGTTGTTGGCCACCATGTAGTCGGTCATCTTGGCGATGATGCCGGCCGGATCGGTGCCGCAATCGACCACATCATATTTGATGCCGAGCGGATCGAAGACGCTGGCGATGCCTTCGGTCTCGAGCTGCTGGTAGCTGGCGCCCGGCACTTCGACCGGCAGGAACACTTTGTCGCCCTGCTTCACCATCTTGTGGTCGACCAGATATTTCGCCCAGATGACACCGGCCTCCTTGAGGTCGGCGCCGACATAGGCCTGCCGGCCGGTTGCCGGATCGTCGGTGTTGAAGAACACGATCGGGATACCGGCCGCCTTGGCTGCCTTGACCTCCTCGGTCCACAGGCCGGGCTGCGCCGAGGTCGTGGCGATGCCGTCCGGCTTGGCGGCGAGTGCCGAGTTGAAGGCCTCCTTCTGCGCCGCCATGTCGCCACCGCTGAACGAGATCTTGCAGGTCACCTTGAGCTGGTCGCAGGCCTTGGTGGCGCCGGCATTCCAGTCGATCCAGAAGGCATCCGACGGGCCGCCATGCGACAGCAGGTAGAACGTCTTCTGAGCGTCCTGCGCCAGCGCCGGCGTACCCAGCGCCACACCGGCGAGAACGGTCGCCGCGGCAGCGATTTTCAACGCGAATTTCAACATTTCTCTTCCTCCCTTGTTTCGTAGCCGAACCGCGCCATCACAGTCCGTTGGCGCGGAATTTCCCGTCGAGGAATTTCTTGGCGCGCGGCACGTCGTCTTCCGAAAGATGCTCGATGATGACCGGGATGTTCGGGTGCTTTTCGGCCAGCCGCTTGAGATAGAGGTCGTAGTTCAGCGAACCGAGACCGGGCGCCGGCAGCTCGATCTCGCCGACGCCGCGGAAAGTGTGGCTCTCCAGCGCGTCCTCGTCGCCGATGTCGGCGTGCTTCTCCGACTTGTCGCCGCCGGAGCGTTTGACGTCCTTGGCGTGGGCTATCTTGATCTTGTCGGTCAGCGTGTCGAACACCTGGTTCAGGATCTGGTCCATCCTGTCGATGTTGTGCGTTTCGAAATAGTTGGTCGGGTCCATCAGCAGGCCGAGGCCTGGGTGGTCGACCTGCGCGAACATCCTCACCGTCTCCTCGACCGAGCCGACGACATTGTTGACATAGGTCTCGAGCAGGAAGACCGCGCCGTGGTCATAGGCGGTCTGGGCAAGGTCGGCGATGACCTTGCGGCATTCCTCAAAACCTTCCTCGGTCTTGTTCTTCGGGTGATGCACCCAGTCGGACTCGGTGTTGTAGGTACCGGTTTCCGAGATCACGTAAGGGGTGCCGAAATGGCGTGCGTTGCGGATGATCTCCTTCAAATAGCCGACGCGCCTCTCGCGCTCGGCCATATCCGGATGGATGATGTTGGTGTAGCCCGATACGCAGCAGATCGGCAGATTGTGGTCGCGGAACGTATCGCGGACAGTCTTGGCCTTGTCCTTGGTGATCTGTCCGGCGGAAAGGTCGATATCCCTGAAATGCAGGTCGAGCTGCACGGTGTTGAAATCGAGCGCACGGATCTTCTGCGCGGTCTCCTTGAGGCCATACGGGAAATAACCCGTGAAAATACCTGCCTGCATCATGGTGTGAAGTCCTCCCTGTAAGTGATTCAGTCAGTTGATATTTCGGAAAGTTTGACTGTCCGGCCCTTGTCGATCGAACGATAGCCGGCTTCGACCAGCGCCATAGTCTTGACGTTGTCGGCGACCGACAGCGCCGGCGGCTCGCCCGTCTTGACCGCGTGCTGGAGCTGCTCCATGACGCCGATAAAAGCATGCGGGAACCACATCGTGTCCCAGCTGGGTGTCACCCATTCACCACCGGTGGTCTCGGTCGAGGCATAGGTCAGCGTCGAGGCAGCGCCAGTCGGCCAGCCGATGGTACCCTTGGCGACGCCCTTGGTGCCGTCGACGCGCCAATTGATGTGCTGGTCGTCCTTGTAGCCCTCCTGGCGCGGCCCGGACCAGACATCCTCCAGCGATACGGCGAGCACGCCGGACGGGAACTTGATCGTCGACACGGTGATGCCGTCCGAATGGTCGAAGCGGGTGCGCGGGTCCTTGCGGGTCAGGGTGGTGATCTCCAGGGGATCGCCGAACAGGAAGCGCAATACGTCGAGATGGTGGACGCTCATATTGGCGAGCGTCAGCCGGTCATAGTCCTCGAGGAAGCTCTGCCAGTGCGGGATCGCATGCATGTCGATCTGGGCGAAAACGATGTCGCCGAGCGCGCCGCTATCGATGATCTGCTTCAAGACGCGCATCGACTGGTCGTAACGCATGTTCTGGTTGACCGAGAGGATCTTGCCTGCCTTGGCCGCCTCGTCGCGAAGTTTGACGGCCTCTTCAAGGGACAGCGCCAATGGCTTCTGCGCCAGGATCGCCTTGATATGTGCCTGCTTCAGAGCATGGCGGATCAGCGCCGGCTGCTGGTCCGGTGGAAAGGCAAGGTCGATGATCTCGACGTTCTTGTCCTCGATGAGCTGTTCCGGCGTGTCGTGGACGGTTGGGATATCCCAGCGTTTGGCGACCTTCTCGGCGCTGGCCTTGGTCCGCGAGGCAATCGCCACCACGGGGAAACCGGCTTCCTTGTAGGCGGCAAGGTGACATTCGGCCATGATCATGCCGGCGCCGACGCAGCCGATCCTGTATTCCCTGGTGCGGACTTTAACGTCCGGCTCGAAGCCGTTGCCCACCATTTCTTGGCTTGCCATATGTTCCTCCCGAAGCTCGTTCCTTGCAGCCGCCGTCATCGTGCCAAGGCTCCCCCGCTCTGTCCGAAATAATGCACCCTGCCCGGCTCGCAGGATATCACCACCATCGCGTCCGGCCTGACGTCCGGCTGGCCGCGTAACAGCGCCCGCAGACGCGTCTTTCCGGCGGCGAGCGTCACCACGGTGTAGCCGCCGAGCGGCTCGACCTCGAACACTCGCGCCGGGCGGCCCGCGCCCTCCTCCGACCAGGCCTTAACCTTGATGTCTTCCGGCCTGAGCCCGATCTCGACGGCATCGGCCGGCGCAGCCTTGTCCGCGATGCGGATCGTGCCTTCCGCCGCCTCCACGCCTTCAGCGCCGTGCACCGACTTCAATATGTTCATCATCGGCGACCCGAGCAGCCGCGCCACATAGGTGCTGGTCGGCCGGTCATAGATCTCGGCCGGCGCGCCGATCTGCCTGATCTTGCCGTTCTCCAGTATGGCCATGCGGTCGGCGATCGACATCGCCTCTTCCTGGTCGTGCGTGACATAGATCAGCGTCTTGCCAAGCTCGCGCTGGATGCGCTTGAGCTCGACGCGCGTCTCCTCGCGCAGCCGGGCGTCGAGCGCCGAAATCGGGTCATCCATCAGATAGGCGGCCGGGTCGCGCACCAGCGCGCGGGCAATCGCCACGCGCTGCCGCTCGCCGCCCGAAAGCTGCGCCGGCGGCTTGTGCAGGATATGGCCGATATGCAGCTTGGCCGCGACGTCGGCGACGCGCTTTTCGATCTCGGCTTCGACGACCCGGCGTTCGACCAGCGGAAAGCGGATGTTGTCGCGCGCGCTCATATGCGGAAACAGCGCCAAATTCTGGAACACCATGGCGACGTTGCGCTCGGCCGGCGACACCGTGTTGACCGGCTTTCCGCCGATCAGGATCTCGCCCGCGTCCGGGGTTTCCAGCCCGAGCACCAGACGCAGTATCGTCGACTTGCCCGACAGCGGCGGCCCGAAGAAGCAGAAGAACTCGTTGTCGTCGACCGCGAATGACGCATCGTCGACGGCCAGCGTGTTGCCGTAGCGTTTTGTCACATTATGGAAAACGATATCGGCCATCTCAACCTGCTCTCAATGCAAGACCGGTGGCGGCGTCGAAGACGCGCACCGCCTCCGCCGCCGGCGCGACGACAGCTGTCTGCCCGATCGCCAGCCCGACATCATTGTCGAACACCGCCTTCACCGCAGTCTCGCCGTCGCCAAGGTGGATGATGGTGCGCGCGCCGATCCGCTCGACGAAACTCACCGGCATGGACAGGCCACGGCCACCTTCAGCCAGCGTCACCTGCTCCGGTCGAAAGCCATAAAACACCTCGCCGCGCATCCTGCGTACGGCATCGGCGATCTCGACCGGCAGCGGCGGTGTCACGCCGAGCGGGCCGAGATCGATGACCAGACCACGGTCGCTTTCCGCCGGCCTGCCCTTGAGCAGGTTCATGCCCGGCGCGCCGATAAAGCGGGCGACGAAGACATTGGCCGGATTGTTATAGACCTCGAGCGGCGTGCCGACCTGCTGCAGCACGCCGTGGTCCATCACCGCGATGCGGTCGGCCATGGTCATCGCTTCGAGCTGGTCGTGGGTGACGTAGACCATGGTCTGCCGGAACTGCCGCTGCAACTGCTTCAATTCGGTCCGCATCACCGCCCGGAAGGCGGCATCGACATTGGACAGCGGCTCGTCGAGCAGGAAGATCGCCGGCTCCATGATCGCCGAACGGCCGATCGCCACCCGCTGCAATATGTTGACCGACAGTCTGTCCGCCTTGCGGTCGAGCAGCGGCGTCAGTTGCAGCATCTCGGCAATGGCGCCGACACGGCGGCCGATCTCGGCCTTTGGTGCGCCGCGCATTTTCGGCCCGTAGGCGAGGTTCTGCCGCACGCTCATATGAGTGAAGATCGCATAGTTCTGGAAGACGAAGCCGACGCCGCGCCGCCCCATCGGCACGCCGGCCATGTCGCGCTCGCCGAACAGGATCTTGCCGCTGGTAGGCTCTTCCATGCCGGCGATCATGTTCATCGTCGTCGACTTGCCGCAGCCGGACGGCCCCAGCAGCGCCATGAACTCGCCGTCGGCAATGGCCAGGTCCATCGTCTTCAGCGCGGTGAAATCGCCAAATTTCTTGACCAGGTTCTGCAGATGGATGGTGCTCATCAGGCCGCCACCTCGCGTACCCGAGCCATGCGTTTCATGGCAAACACCGCGGCGATGGACAGCACGATCAATATGGCCAGCGCGATTGCCGCCACATAGCCCCAGATCAGGTCCTGGGTGGTGAGCTTATAGATGTAAACGGAGATGGTTTCGGTAGCGACGCCAGGACCGCCGCCGGTCATGATGTAGAGCGTGTCGAAGATCTTGAAGTTCTCGATCACCCTGATCGCCAGCGCGATGATGATGATCGTCTTCATCTTCGGCAGCACGATGGTGATGAATCGCTGCCAAGAGTTGGCACCGAGCAGCGTCGCCGCCTTGATCTGGTCCTCAGGCACGCCGACCAGGCCGGCAAGCAGGATCAGGAACATCAACGGCGTCCACTGCCAGATATCGGCGACCATGACGGCGATGAGCGCCAGCGTCGGGTCCGACAGCCAGGCGATGGTGACGGGAAAGCCTGAGATCGCCGACAGGATGTCGTTGACCGGGCCGCCTGACTGAAACAGCATGAAGAACATGTAGCCGGCCACCGCCGGCACCACCATCATCGGCATCAAGAGGATCGAGTAGAAGATCCGCTTGCCGGGGAACTCGTCGGCAAACAGTGTCGCGAGCGCCAAGCCGAGCAGGAACTCCGCCGGCACGCAGACGATCATGACGATGGCCGTGCGCTTCAGCGCACTCCAGAAGCGCGCATCGGCGGCAAGGTCGGTGTAGTTGGCGAAACTGTTCCACATCGACCAGGCGTTCCACCAGCCGGTGCCCGACAGCGGCGACCAGTCGGTCAGGCTGATGTAGAGCTGCATCAGGAGCGGGAAGACGGCGATGAACAGCACCAGGATCTGCGCCGGCAGCGTCAGCCGGAAGCCGAGCTTTGCGCCCTCGTCCGGCAGCACCGACGCCGCTTTGGAGGCTTGCATGTCGCCCTCCGAAATCGTCGCAGTCACCGCGCTCATTGCTTGAGCGCCCCGAAGGTCAGCCCGCGCACCAGATGGCGCTGGATGGCGATGCCCATGATGACAGGCGGCACTGCGGCTATCAGGCCGAGGGCTGCCTTGGCGCCGTAGAGTTGGCCGGTCATCGAGGAGGACAGCGAGGCCATGTAGACAGGGACCGTCACCCATTCGCGCGTCGTCAGAAGCAGCGCAATCAGATAGTCCGACCAGTTGAGGATGAAGACGAACAGCGCGGCACTGGCCAGCGGCGCGCGCATCATCGGCAGCGTGATGCGGATGAAGACGCGCCACCGCGAACAGCCCTCGACCAGTGCCGCCTCCTCGATCTCGCGCGGCATGTCGTCGAAGAAGGTCTTCATCAGCCAGAAGGCGAAAGGCAGCGTGACGATGCCGTAGATCAACGACAGCCCCCACCAGCTGTCGGTGAAATTGAGGAAGGCCCACATGATCATCACCGGGGTCATGACCGCCATCGGCGGAAACAGGCGAAGCTGGATCAGCGCCAGCGGCAGGTTCTGGCCCGAGCCGAAGCGCGACAGCCCGTAGGCCGCCGCGGTGCCCGCCGACATGGCGATTGCCGTACCGAATGTGGCCGACAGCAGCGACGACAGGATCGGCTTCAAAGCTGTGCGGTCGAGGGCGACGATCAGATTGTTGGTCGATTCACCGAAGACGAAGCGGAAATTGCTGAGTGTCGGGTTCTTCGGCCACCATGTCAGGTCGGCGCCGGTCGCCGACCATTCGGCGATCGGCTTGAACGCCATCGACGCCATCCACAGGATCGGCACCAGCGTCACCGCCATCGCCGCAAGGATCGCGGCATAGCGGAATATCTCGAAAGGAACTGAACGCTTCATCTTGCGGCTTTGCTGGGCCCTTCGTTGCCGAGGGGAAGAGCGACCGCTCCTCCCCTTCTTGGTAGGATCCTGGAAGGATCAGGCGATCGGATCGAGGACGGTCGGCCAGGCCTCCTTGTTGGTCTTGATGGCTTCGAGAAGCTTCTCCTCGCCGGTGCGGCGGGCAATCTTCTTCCACTCGGCCTCGGTGTCGGCCATCGCCTGCTCGGCTGTCTTGGCCTTGGTCAGCGCGGCGACGAGGTTCTCGTCCAGCGCGTTGTGGAAGGCGGTAGCGCCGGGATAGTTGATGGTGGGCACGGTGCGGGCGACCGTCTCTCGCACCACGTCCATGTGGTAGGCGTGATAGGTCTGGCGAACCAGCGGATCCGAGAAATCCGATAGCCGGAACGGATCGAAGTAGCCGCCCGGATTGGCAGTCATCCAGGCGTAGATGCGGCTTGAGCCCAGCCACTGCAGGAACAGGTAGCAGGCCTCCGGATTCTTGGCTTGCGAGGACACCGACGCCGACAGATTGAGCCACAGCACCGACCGGCTGACCAGCTTGCCGTCGATTTCGCGGCCGGGCGGCAGCATCGAGCCGATCTTGCCGGTGACAGCTGAATCCTTGTTGCCGGCATTGTCGAGGAATTTCGGCAGATTGGAGAAGGCGCAGGTCATGGCCGCGCCGCCCTTGGCGAAATTGCCGTACTGCTCCGGCCAGCCCCAGGAGATCGCATCCGGCGAATGGTGCGAAAGCGAAGCGATGTACTCGCTGGTCGCCGCGATACCTTGCTCAGAATTGATCAGCGGCTTGCCGGCATCGTCGAACAAGAACTGATTGGGCGAAGCCATTGAGACATAACGCTGATACCAGTTGGTGTAGCCCCAGCCCTGGTTGCGCAGATCGGTCGAGCCGAACAGGCCCTTGTCCGGGCGCTGAAAGAAGGCCGCGATCTCGTCATGCTGCTTCCACGTCTTCGGCGCCGCCAGTTCATAACCGTATTTGTCGGAGAAGGCCTTCTTCTCGTTTGCGTCGCCGAACAGATCGGTACGGTAGACCCAGGTCTGGAAGTCGCCATCCAGTGACACGCCATAGGTCGAGCCGCGATACTGATTGAGCAGCGAGACGCCCTTGGCGCCGTCGACATAGCCGCGCTCGGGATCGTCCCATTCCGGCTTGTATTGCGCGACGAAGTCGTCGAGCTTGAGGATGCCGCCGGTTTCGGCGAGGTCGCCAAGGCGGTTCCATTCGACCGCGTAGATGTCATACGCCCCACCCTTGGTGGAGATGTCCTGCATCGTCTTGGTGAATTCCTGGCCGTTTGGCACACCGACGATTTCCAACGGAATGCCGGTTTCCTTCTCCCAGAGATCCTTGATCGACGGCGCGCCGGCCGGAAACGGCTGGGTCAACTGGCCGATCGAGCCGTCGGACAGGCCAAGTACGATCTTGGCCGGCGCCTTGCCGGCGCCCTTCATCGCCTTGGCCGCCTCGATGGCGCGGCCCTCCGGCGTATCGGCGCCATATTGATAGCGCTCCGAACCGTCGAAACCCGTCGGGCCACCGATCATGCCGGGCGCCAGGGCATCGGCCGCATAGGCACGGCTCGGGCGAATGAATTTCGGTGCAATACCTGCGGCGGCAACAAGGACTGCCGCCTTTCCACCGGACGCCAGCAAACGGCGCCGCGACACGCGGACCAAATTCGACATTGGAACTCCTCCCTCAGGGCCTTGTTTCCTCCACGGCCCTTATGATGGATATTGACGGCACTATACGAAGCCTGTCAACATCATAAATAATCAAAATACATCATAACATCTCACGGGAGGGGAAGAATGGCGTTTGTAAGGGCTCTCATACTGAAGCCGGTGCTTGAATTTGAGGGAGCCCGGCTGCCCACCTCCCCGCTTTGGTCTGCTTGGGCACTCTGGTGTAGCGCAACGGCTTGCGCATCGGCCAAGGCCGGTTACATCATTTCCCATCAGAATCGCGGACGGCGATGAAGCCGCTCTCCGACGGTGGACCCATGAAATGCGTGATCTCGATGCGCCCCTGGCGCGTTTTGGAATGAGGTGATCGACAGTGCGGTCCACCCTGACAGACATAGCCCGGGAGGCCGGCGTTTCGGCCGCCACGGTCGACCGTGTGCTCAACAACCGCGCCGGGGTCAGGGCGCGCACCCGTGAGGTCGTGCTCGAAACGGCACAGCGGCTTGGCTATATCGCTGAAAATTCGAATAATCCGAGCTCGCTCAACGCGGTTACTGGCGAGGTCATACGGCTGGATTTCGCCCTGCCCGCCGGCACCAATTCCTTCATCAAGATGCTGCACCGCCAGATCGAGGCGCAGGCGCAGGCGCGGCCCGACCTCGACGTCCGTGTCGCTACTATCGAAGGCTTCAATCCGGACCGGCTTGCGCGTCTGCTGCAGGAACTGCACGGGCAGACGCAGGGCGTCGGTGTGATCGCGCTCGACCATCCGACGGTCCGCGAGGCGATCCGCTCGCTTTCGGCCAGCGGCGTCAAGGTCGTCACCATCGCTTCCGACATCCTGCATGTGCCGAGGGTTGCCTATATCGGCATCGACAACCGCGCCGCCGGCCGGCTCGCCGGCTATCTGCTCAACCGCTTCATGGGTGCCGGGCGTCCGGGCAAGGTCGCGCTGTTCGCCGGTTCGCTCTCCTACCGCGGCCACGAAGAGCGCGAGATGGGCTTCCGCCACATGCTGGCGGAAGAATCGCCCAATCTGCAGATCGTCGAGATGCGCGAGATGCTCGACGACCGGGAGAAGGCCTATTCGGAGGCCTCCGCCCTGCTCGACCGGCACCCGGACCTGGCCGCCATCTACAATGTCGGCGCCGGCAACACCGGCATCGCCCGCGCACTCAAGGAGCGCGGGCGCGCGCTGTCGACGGTCTTTCTCGGCCATGAGGTGACGGAAGGCACCAAGGAGCTTCTGCTCGACGGCACGCTGGACGCGGTCATCGACCAGAACCCGCGCGTCGAAGCCCGCGAGGCGCTCAACACCTTGAGCCATGCGGTCAGGGGCTTGCCTTACGAATTGCACCAGCCAAGGCTGCAGGTGATCTTCAGGGAAAGCATTCCGGAGATCTGAAAGGAGGGCCGAAGCCGATCATAGATGCGCCGTCCAATACGAACAGCGCCTTCGTCTCCGCCGCCGGCGACGACCGTCTCGGCGGCCAGCGCCTTGAACCCGCAAGACGGCGCAAGGACAGACACGCCAGCGGCAGCATAACCGTCATGCTGCCCGATCGAAACCAGCGCATCTGCCCGCTATCACTGCCGACCATGCCATTTCGCTCCTGTGGGTAAGGTTGGTCGCATGGCCGGCCGGTTCGGCATTCGGCTGGTTCGCGGCCGAAGCGGCAGCCGCCACGACGGTGCGCGAACACTGGCGCGGCACGCTGGCGCTCGGCCGCAACGAAACACTGGCGGCAGCCTACTGGCGGCGGGGCACGGCGGGACTGATGGCCGGCTAGAGCTTGCTCACCATCGCTTGCGCATCTTGGCCCAGACCGATTGCGATCCGGTCGCCGGAGACAATGCCTGACATGTCGCAGACAACCAGCGGCATGCTGATTTCGTAGAGGAATTCGGCAACGATGGCGCCGACGGCAAGGATCGGGTCCGGCCGCTCCAGGATAATGCCGGCCGGCGCCGTGCCTCTGCGGATCGCTTCGGCCAGAACCGAAGACGAGGACGACGACCCTCGCCCGCTCGGCATCACCAGGATCTTGCCGGCGATATTGCCGCCCAGGTCCGGATGCGAATGGTCGATGATGTCGCCCGTTTCGACGTCGATCCCGCCCCAGAAGCTGAGCGCCTGCGAAAGCACCAGCGCTGGGCCTTGTGCCGAGCCGGAAAGGTGGAATGTACCGGTTCTGGCCGGCGTCTTCATGGCGCGCCTCGCACGACGCGGCCGGCCGCAGCCGAGCGGACGCAGTCTTCCATGTCACCGAAGGCCACCGAGACACCGATATTGCCAGGTGCGTAATGCGCCCATTTGCCCGAATTGGTCATCACCACGCCATCGAGACGCTCGAGGATCGACGTGACATAGGTGCAGGTGTCGGTGACCGGAACGAGGCCGAAGGCTTCCATGCCGGCCAGTGCGCCTTCGTCCTGCAGCCGCGTCAGCGTCGCGCGCCCTGTGTTGACATAGATTGGGACACCCTTGCCTGGACCGACTTCGCGCAGCAGCGGCAA
Source organism: Mesorhizobium sp. M0185 (assembly GCF_040322175.1). Lineage (NCBI taxonomy): Bacteria > Pseudomonadati > Pseudomonadota > Alphaproteobacteria > Hyphomicrobiales > Phyllobacteriaceae > Mesorhizobium > Mesorhizobium sp. M0185. Next base: position 25,878 of record NZ_JAMYSY010000065.1, read on the forward strand.
CAGGCGCATCCACTCGTCATAGGAGAAATGCGGCGTGCCTAACGACACGGCTGCAAGCTGCACGCCATCGGGGACGCTCGACAGCCTGGCCAGCGCATGGTGGATGTCAGCGCGAGAGATCCGGATTTTTTCCTCCGGCGCCAGGCCGTGCAACGCCTCATCCGGCGTCTTCGCCTCCGGCGTGATGCCGACGGCATGAAACAGCGCCACGGCACCCGTCGTTGCCGCCGCCGCCCCCAGCGCCTTCAATTGGTCCTCGTCGCGCGGCTGCGGCAGGCCCGATATCACCGGAATGCGGTCGCGAGCCCTTTGCCCGATGATCAGCCCAACCCCGACAAACAGAGCGTCGGTTGGCTCTAACAGGCTGTTGAAGAAGTCTGACGTATTGCCTTGAGGATGGCCTCGTCGCCGTTGTGATAGGCGAATGTGATCTCGATCGAGCCGTCGTCGAGCAATTCGGCATAGCCGTCGCCTGTGACTTCATCCATCTCGTCACACCCGG
>NZ_JAMYSY010000066.1:0-24546 GCF_040322175.1 Mesorhizobium sp. M0185
TCGTCGAGAGATAGCATGGAGCACTGTTCGCGATGTCCTCGCACACCTGTTCGCGATGTCTCCGGTCCAAACAGGGGGGAGATCGCAGCTTCGGCCATCAGCGCCTCACCCAAGCTACCGCCCCCGCCCGCCTGCCTCTACCTTCTGCACGGCCGCGATCAGCATCTCGACAAACCTCGTCACCTTGGGCGGGCGGAAGCGGGCGGCGGGGTAGACTGTGTAGATGCCGCCGGAGGGCAGCCGCCACTCGGGCAGGATCTGCACCAGCCGCCCGGCGGCCAGTTCGTCCCGCACCAAAAAGTCCGGCAGCACCGACAGGCCGGCGCCGGCGCGGACCGCTGCCAGCCCTGCCGGCGTTGCGTCGATCGAAATTGTTGCCTGCATGCGCACGGCCTGCTGCTCGTTGTCGCCGCGCGAAAATTGCCATAGCAGCGGTTCGCGCAGCGCCATGTTGGCGACGAAGGGCAGCCCGGCGAGGTCTTGCGGTTCGCCGGCGGTGAACCGGCCTGCAAAGCCGGCGCCGCATACCATGAATTGTTGGAAGGTGCCGATGCGCCGGGCCTGCAGGCTGGAATCGGCCAGCCAGCCGACGCGGATGGCCACGTCGATGTGGCCGGAAACCAGGTCGATCGTCTCGTCGCCCAGCGTCAGCTCCACCCGGCAGGCGGGATAGCGCGCGCTGAAGGCGGCGACCACCGGCACCACCGCCGATGTGCCGTAGTCGTTGGACGCGGCGATGCGCAGCGTGCCGGTCGGCTCGGCGGCGGCCTGCGCGAGCTCGTCGAATGCATCCTCGGCCTGCTGCAGGACCTGCAGGCAGCGGGCATGGAACGTTCGGCCAGCCTCGGTCGGATGGACGCGCCGCGTCGTGCGGATCAGCAGCGTCGTTCCGACATCGCGCTCCAGCCGCGCCACCTGCTGGCTGACCACCGCCTTGGTGATGCCCAGCCGCTCGGCGGCCCGCGTGAACGAGCCGGCATCGACCACCGCCGCGAAATAGGCCAGCCGGTTCAGGTTCATGCTTCGCTCATGGCAGAGGCAGTCTCATTGTCAGGCAATGGCATACATTACGTCTATTTTGTCGGCCTTCAATACGCATTCCGCTTTTGCCATCTTGCGGGCATCGAGGCTGCGCGCCGCCGAGTTCCGCATTCCCAGGAGACATCCATGTTCACACGGAGAGCCATCATGAAAACCACCCTCGCCGCCGGCGCTGCGGCGGTCTTTGCTCCCGCCGGGCTTGGCCATGCGGCCGGCGGGCTTTCCTGGAAACATTTCCCCGCCGGGCAAAACGGCTTCTTCCGCGCCCCGGTGCTGGTCTCCGGCGCCACCGAAACCGTGCTGATCGATGGCGGTTTCACTTACCCCGACGGCCGGGCCGTGGCCGAGGCGATCAAGGCGACCGGCAAGACGCTCACCACCATCTATGTCAGCCAGTCCGACCCGGACTATTATTTCGGCCTCAAGCCGATCAAGCAGGCGTTCCCGCAGGCACGGGTGATCGCTGCAGCCGAGACGGTGGCCGCCATCAACGGCAATGTCGAAAAGAAGCTCGCCGTCTGGGGGCCGCAACTCAAGGAGAATGGCCCGCAGGCGCTGGCCGACGTCGTCATCCCCGAAGCATTCGACAGCCAGACGCTCAGCGTCGATGGCGAGACCATCGAGATCGTCGCCGCGGAAGGCCTCGCCAACCGGCGCTATCTCTTCGTGCCGTCGCTGAATGCGGTGTTCGGCGGGGTGATGATCTTTGCCGGCGTGCATGTCTGGACCGCCGACACGCCGACCAGAGAACTGCGCGCCGCCTGGCTCGCCAATCTCGAAAAGATCGCGGCGCGCAAGCCGGCAATCGTCGTGCCCGGGCACATGACGCCTGAGGCCGCTACGGACCTTTCAGGCGTCGAGCACACCAAGACCTATCTCATCGCCTTCGAGGAAGAACTGGCCAAGGCCAAGGACGCGGCCGCACTGAAGAGCGCCATGGAAGCCCGCTTCCCCGGCCTCGGCATGGGCGTTGCGCTCGACATCGGCTCCAAGGTTGCCACCGGCGAGATGAAGTGGGGCTGAGATGGCCGCCAATCGCGAGCTGATCCGCGCCACTTACGAAGGATACGCTCATGGTCCAGCGAGCGTTGACGCCGGACGCTTGATTACGGTCATCCGCCGAGACGGTTCGTGCGCTTGCTGGCTTCGGCCTTGGCGCGGGCCTCGACCGCCTTCTCGATCTCGCGCTTCAGCTCGTCCTTGATCGCCACCGTCTCGGCCATCAGCGCCTCGACCTTCATGAAATCGAGCACCCGGTATTTCGAGACGGCCGGCCGGATCAGAATGTCGGGCCGGCTCTGGTTCAGCTTGCTGGCGATGATCGACTGCATCATCAGCTGCGTGGCGCCGAACATCAGGTCGACGGAGGTCGGGAATTTGCGGCCCGCCTCGGTCGGCGCGCCGACCACGTCGACGGCGATGATGATGTCGGCGTCGAGCTCGATCAGGTCGAACGGCACGGGATTGTAGATGCCGCCGTCGATCAGCAGCCTGCCGTCGCGCATCACCGGACGGAACACCGCCGGGATCGCCGCCGAAGCGGCCAGCGCCGAATGCAGCTCGCCTTCGTCGAACACGGCGAGCTTGTGGCCATAAAAGTCCGTTGCCGTCACCTTCAGCGGTATCTTCAATTCGGCGAAGGTTTCGGGAATGGCGTCGGGCAGGAACGCCTTGAGGATGCGCTCGACATTGAACTGGCTGACCCGCAAGCCGCCCTGCAACGCTTCGGCAAAAGTGCCGGGCCGCGCCCGCCACATGCGCGTCGCCACTTCGGCGCGGCGGCCGAGGATCGAGCGCGTATAGTCGTGGATGTCCTTGCCGGTCATGCCCGAGGCCATGCCGGCGCCCATGATGGCGCCGATCGACGAGCCGGCGATTGCCGCCGGCCTGATGCCCAGCTCGTCCAGCACCTCGATGACATGGATATGCGCCAGCCCACGCGCCCCGCCGCCGCCAAAGGCGATGCCGAAGCTAGGGCTCATCCCTTGTTGGCCGCGCCGAGCTTCGGCCCGACCACCATGACGGCCGGCTCGGCGGAGAGCAGCTTTTTCGCCACCTCTTTCACCTGGTCCAGCGTCACCGCGTTTATCAGGGCGGCGCGGCGCTGCATGTAGTCGATGCCGAGCTTGCCGAGCTGGATCTCGAGCAGCGTTGAGGCGATCGCGCCCGAGGAATTCAGATTGTTGATGGCATAGGCACCGATCATGTATTTCTTGGTCGCCGCCAGCTCGGCTTCGGTCGGCCCCTCCTCGGCCATGCGCTTGACCACGTCGCGCACCACGGCCAGCGTCTCGGCCGCCCTGTCGGCGCGGGTCGAGGTGGTGATGGACAGCGCCTCGGAATGCTGGTGGTCGACGAGGTCGGAGCTGACGCTGTAGGCCAGGCCGCGCTTCTCGCGCACCTCGTCGAACAGCCGCGAGGTGAAGGTGCCGCCGCCGAGGATCTCGTTCATCAGCACCGCGGCGAAGAAATCCGGCGCATTCCGCTTCACGCCGGGATAGGCGAGTTGCAGCGAGGCCTGCGGCTGGTCGTAAACGACCTCGAGCTGCTGGCCGAGCTTCAGGTCGATGTCGGGAACGGGCGTAAGCGCCTGCTTTTCCGGCAGGCTGCCGAACACCAGGTCGAGCTTCTGCTTCAGCGTCTCGGCGTCGATGGCGCCGACCACCGCGATATGCAAGCCGTCGCGGCCGAAATTCGCCTTGTGGAAGGCGCTGAGATCGGACGGCGTAATCGTCGCGATGCTTTGCCTGGTGCCCTGGTCGGGCCGCGCATAGGGATGCCTGCCGTAGATCGCGTCCAGCCATTTGCGTTGGGCGAGCGTATCGGGATCGCGCTCGTTGGCGATGATGCCGGACAGGATTTGCGAGCGGATGCGGTCGATCGGCACCTGGTCGAAGCGCGGCTGGTTGACCGCCACCCGCAACAGGTCGAAGGCGCCGTCGCGCTGCTCGGCCAGCATGCGCATCGAGCCGTAGATGCCGTCGCGCTGCGCATCGAAGCTCATCTCGGCGCCCACATCGTCAAGCTTGATCTGGAAGGCCTCGCTGTCGAGTTTGCCGGCACCTTCGTCGAACAGGCCGCTCATCAGATTGGCAAGCCCTTCCTTGCCGGGCGGATCCTGCGTCGCGCCGCCATCGAAGACGAAGCGGATGGCGACGATCGGCACCGAATAGTCCTCCACCAGCCAGGCGGTGATGCCCTTCGACGAGGTCACCTTCTGGATGTTCACGGCGGCGCGAGCGGAAAGCGCCGGCAGGAGGAGAAAGAGAAGGGAGAGGAACAGGGTTGCTAGAAGAGCGCCGGCGTGCCAATTGCCAAGGTCGGCGCCGCCCCTCATCGCCCTGCCGGGCACTTCTCCCCGTATAGTGACGGGGAGAAGGGGCTGGCCGCTATCCCGGCGCTCGCTCTGCAAACGCTGAAGATTGGCGAAACCGTCGATGACGGCGCCCCTCTCCCCGTCCCTATACGGGGAGAGGATGCCGGCAGGCAGGTGAGGGGCAGCGCCAACTCTCAAGCTCATCATCAAATCAATTCCCAGCCTGGGTTTCGGGAAGCAAATAACCGGTCGTTGCGTGGTCGAGATTGAGATAGCGGGCAGCGACTTCCTTGACCTGGTCGGCGGTGACCTTGCGGATGCGGTCCGGCCATTGCTGGACGTCCTGGACGTTACCGCCTGTGGCGAGCGTCGAGCCGTAGATGTTGGCCATGTCTTCCTGCTTGTCGCGGGCAAAGATCATCGAGCGTACGAAACGGTCCTTGGATTTTTCCAGCTCGTCGCTGGTGACGCCGTCTTTCGCGATGCGGGCGATCTCGGCGTCGACCGCGGCCTCGATGTCGGCAAGCTTGGCATCGCCGCGCGGCGCGCCGTAGACGGTGAAATTGGTGTCGTCGAGCATGGTGCCCTGGAAGAAGGCGCCGGCCTCGGCGGCGATGCCTTGCCTGACGACAAGCTCCTGGTAGAGCCGGCTGCGGTTGCCGCCGCCGAGGATTTCGGACAGCACGTCGAGCGCTTCGCCTTCGCCGGGCTTTGCCGTGTGATAGGACGGAACCACCCATTGCGTGGTAAAGCTCGGCACGCTGACGCGCCCGTCGGTCAGCGTCACCGTGCGCCTGGTGTTCTGCTCGGGCTCGACGGGTCGGATGCGCGGCGGCAGGTCCGGGCCGCGCGCGATCTTGCCATAGGTCTTTTCGGCCAGCGCCTTGACCGTTTCCGGTTCGACATCGCCGGCCACCACCAGCACGGCGTTATTGGGTGTATAGTATTTGTTGTAGAAGGCCATCGCGTCGGTGCGGTTCAGCTTCTCCATCTCCTGCATCCAGCCGATGACCGGAATGCGATATGGCTGGTTCTGCCACAGCGTGGCGTCGATCTCCTCGTCGAGCACTGCCTGCGGATTGCTATCGATGCGCGAGCGGCGCTCCTCGAGGATGACGTCGCGCTCGGTTTTGATGACGTCGTCGTTGAGGATGAGATTGCGCATGCGGTCGGCCTCGAAGCCCATCATCTCACCGAGCGCCTGCGGCACCACCGTCTCGTGAAAGGCGGTGTAGTCGTAGGAGGTGAAGGCGTTGTCCGAGCCGCCGATGGCGGCGACGGCACGGTCGAGCTCGCCCGCCGCATGGTTGGTGGTCGCCTTGAACATCAGATGCTCGAAGAAATGGGCAATGCCGGACTTGCCCGGCGGCTCGTCGGCGCTGCCGATCTTGTACCAGACCATATGGGTGACGATGGGGGCGCGGTGATCGGGGATGACGACGACCTCCATGCCGTTGTCGAGCAGGAAATCGGTCACGACGCCATCGTCAGGATTGTTATCCGCCAGAGCCGGCGCGGCCATCACCAGAGCCAGTCCCAAGAGCGTTCCGCGCAGCCATTCAGCCTGAAATGTCATAGATGGCTCCGGTTTGTAGTGGGACGATAGGCGGGGTTGCTGGTCGAGGCAAAACGAATTGTTCGTCATTTTGAAGGCGCCATCGTGGAAGCCGAACTCAGGCGGCCTCGATGAACCGGATGACCGTCTCGCCATAGTTGCGCTCGTCGACAACCGAAAAGCCCGGCCCTGCCTCGAACGGCGCCGCCGCCGCTTCCTCGACGACGCAGAGCGCGCCGGGGGCGAGCCAGCCACCGGCCTTGGCCGAGCGCAACGCGCGTTCGCCAAGGCCTTTGCCATAGGGCGGATCGGCGAAGACCAGGCCGAATGCGGCGATGGTGCCCGCCTCGCCCAAGCCCGTCGCGTCGCGGCGGAAAATCTTGGTGCAGCCGGTGAGGCCGAAGGCCTCGACATTGGTGCGGATCAGGCCGCGCCCTTCGGCGGATTCCTCGATGAAGACAGCGTAGGAGGCGCCGCGCGACAGCGCTTCGAGGCCGAGCGCGCCGGTGCCGGCGAACAGGTCGAGCACGCGCGCGCCGTCCAGTCTTTCGGGAAAGCGATGCGCCAGCACGTTGAAGACCGCCTCACGCGTGCGGTCGGTGGTCGGGCGGATGGCAAAGGTGCGGGGCGTCGCCAGCGGACGCCCGCGAAACTCACCGCCGACGATCCGCATTGCTTCCTTTCGGGCCGCCGCGCGGCCGGTCGCCACCGCCATCCGGGCGCTCGCCGCGCGGTTTGCCGAACGGCTTTGCACCGCCGCCTTGCGGCTTGCCGCCGGGCTTGCCGTAAGACGGCTTGAACGATGCCTTGCGCGCCTTGATTTCTGCCGCCTTGGCGGCGTCTGCCTCCGCCCTGCCCTTGCCGATCGGCCGTGCGCCTGGCGCCATCCAGACATTGGCCTTGCGCTGGCCCGGCGGCTCGATCGGCCGCTGCTCGCGTTCGGATTTTTTCCCACCGAAGCCGCCACGAGGCTTGTCGCCACGGGGTTTGTCCCCGAAGTCGCTGCGTTCAGGTCTGGGGCCACGCTCGCCAAAGCTCTTTTTTGGCCCAAAGCTCCTGTCAGGGCTTGTCGACAGCTTGCCGAGCGCTTCGTCGCGGCTGCCCTCGCGCCGCTTGCGGTTCTTGATCAGGCCGCCCTCGCCGATCGGCCGGCGTTCGCCGTCGCGGGTGAATTTCGGCCGCTCGGGCTCCTCCTCGCGCTCACGCCTGACCGGCTTGTTGGAAAACGGCTTGGCGATATCGGCGTCGAAATTGGCGCCGGATTCTTCGACCAGACGCTCGCCGAGTTGGTCGCGCAGCACGCGGCCCTTGATCTCCAGTACATGGCCTTCCGGTAAATCGTCGAGCTGGAACGGCCCGTAGGAAATACGGATCAGCCGCGTCACGTCGAGACCGAGCGCGCCCAGGATGTTCCTGACCTCGCGGTTCTTGCCTTCGCGCAGGCCGAGTGTCAGCCAGGCGTTCGAGCCCTGCTCGCGGTCGAGCGTCGCTTCGATGGCGCCGTAAAAGACACCGTCGACGGCAATGCCTTCGCGCAGGCCGGCAAGCGCGCTTTCCTCGACCTTGCCGTGGACGCGCACGCGGTAGCGTCGCAGCCAGCCGGTCGCCGGCAGTTCGAGCACGCGCGACAGGCCGCCATCATTGGTGAGCAGCAGCAGGCCTTCGGTGTTGATGTCGAGCCGGCCGATGGTCATCAGCCGCGGCAGCCCAGGCGGCAGCACGTCGAAGACGGTCTTGCGGCCTTCGGGATCGCGGTTTGTCGTGACCACGCCGGCCGGCTTGTGGAACAGGAACAGCCTGGTGCGCTCGATCGGCGGGATCTCCATGCCGTCGAGATGGATGATGTCGCCGGGCATGACGTTGAAGGCCGGCGAGGACAACACCTTGCCATTGACCTTGACGCGGCCGGCCGCAATCAGTTCCTCGGCGTCGCGGCGCGAGGCCAGGCCGGCACGCGCCAGCCGCTTGGCAATGCGTTCGCCGGCTTCTTCCGTTGCCTCGACGCGACGCGGGCGCGGCTTGAAGCCGCCTTCCGATGCCGCCTGTGCCCTTTGTGCCCCTTGCGGACGATCGCCAAAATCACGCTTGGGACGGTCGAAACGCCTCTCGCCGCGCTCGCTTTCGGCAGCTGCTGGCCGGTCGCCGCGCGGTGCGTAAGGCTTGCGCGGACCTTCGCGCTTTTCATAAGGCGTGCCCTCCGGACGCGGCCCTTTGCTGAACGGCCTGTCGCCGCCTTTGAAGTCGCGCTTCGGCCGCTCGCCTTCGGCAGCTGACGGCCGGTCGCCGCGCGGCGCATAAGGCTTGCGTGGACCCTCGCGCTGTTCATAAGGCTTGCCTTCCGGACGCGGCCCTTTGCTGAACGGCCTGTCGCCGCCTTTGAAGTCGCGCTTCGGCCGTTCGCCTTCGGCCGCCGCCGGCCGGTCGCCGCGCGGAGCGTAAGGTTTTTTGGCGCCGAAGGGCGGCTTGCCGCCCTTGTCGGGAGCGCCATCGCGACCACGCGGCCCCGCCGGCTTCGGGCCGGCCTTGCGCGGGAATTTCTTGTTTTTGTCGTCCATGTGGCCTTTGCTCGTTTGCGCGGGTAGTAACAGGATCGCGCTCTAGTGGCGAGGAGATAATCGGAATGGGAACCGCGTGAAGCGGCAGGATTTCATGGCGCTGGCGCTGAAAGAAGCCGAAGCCGCCGCCCAGCGTGGCGAAGTGCCGGTTGGCGCGGTCGTCGTCGGCGGCGATACGGTCGTTGCGAGTGCCGGCAACCGCACCCGCGAGTTCGCCGATCCGACCGCCCATGCCGAGATGCTGGCGATCCGCGAGGCCTGCCGCAAGCTTTCCAGCGAGCGGCTCAGCGGCCACGATCTCTATGTGACGCTGGAGCCGTGCGCCATGTGTGCCGGCGCCATCTCCTTCGCCAGGCTGCGCCGGCTTTATTTCGGCGCTGCCGACGAGAAGGGCGGCGCAGTGGTCAACGGAGTTCGCTTCTTCACGTCACCGACCTGCCACCATGTGCCCGACATCTATCCGGGCATGGCCGAGAACGCAGCAGCAGCATTGCTGAAGGACTTTTTTCGCGAGCGACGCGGACCCTGATTTTCTGGTCCGGCAGACGGTCCAAATCCAAGTCAGCCAATCCAGCCAGCCAATCCAGGGCAAGAACGTCTCTGGCGCCGTCAGCCTACCAGGGCAGCCAGTCGAACATGCCGCCGCTCTTACTCTTGGCGGCCGCCTCCCTCTTGAGGCGGCGTTCCTTCTTGTACTCGTCCTCGCCGAGGTCACCCTGCGGCGCGGTGGCGGCGGCAGCGCGGTATTGCACCGGCGGCTCGCTCAGATATCTGCGGGTGGTCGGGTCGCCCTGTTTGCCTTCAGCCCGGCGGCGCATGATTTCCGCGGCGCGGCTCTTGTCCGAATCGGCCGGAGTCCAGGCTGGCGGGTGGCTCGAGCCCGACTGCTTCAGCGCGGCCTTGACCGACGCCGGATCCGTCTGCACGTCATCGATGACCTGCGCCTGGTAGGCCGGGTCGTCCTGATGCAGAGTGGCATCGGCGCGCAGGCGGGCACGGCGCTGCTCCGGCGATTCGGGCCATTCGGCGCTTGCCGTCTCGATGCTTTCCTGCGGCGGCGGCAAGACTTCCTTCTGCCCCGGCCCTGGCTTCACCAGCGTGGGGCGCGGCTTGTAGTCGATACTATCCTTGCGCTTGGGTGCGAAGGAAAAAGCCCCGGTGAGGTCGCCGGCAAGCTGCGCGCCCGCGGTCTTGTCTGTCCCGTAAGTGGGCGAGCCCATGCAGCCGGACAAAGCGAGGCCCGATACGACAAGCGGCGCCAGCAGCGCAACGCGCGCGTAAGTTCTCTCGGTCATGCCAAAAAGTCCCACTGTAGACAGCCTCTCGATTGCCGCCGGCCAAAGAAAGGTCCGGTCCCCATCGCCTATGCTCTTCCGACGGAATTCCGGCGACAATTTGTCGTCCGGAGTTTCACGTGTTTACCTCAACCACTCGTTAAGGGCAACGCGCGGGGGCCGATCGGCCGCCCGCCGTGGCATTTGTGCACCGCCTTAAAGACGGCTCAAAGCCTTCAGCTCATGCAGAACAGCGGCGTCACGGGCCGAAACATCCGGGAATTCCGGATCTGAGCCGACATCGGCGGTGTAGCGCCAGGAGCGCGCGCACTTCACCAGGCCACGGTCCTCCGCCTTCTCGACGACCACGGCGACGCCCTTGACGTCGTCGAGGGTAAAGCTGCCCGCCGACGCCTTGCCGTGCACGATTACCAGATCGCTGGTGATCGCCATCTCGGCCATATCGACATCGGCGATCGCCGCTTCGAGCACGGCATCGTCGAGGGTAACGACCGGCACCGCTTCCAGCGAAGAGCCGATGACCTTCTGCGCGCGGGCAATTTCCAGCGCCCCGGTGACGACACGGCGAACCTGCCGAACCTTGCGCCACTTCTCCGCCAGCGCTTCGTTCCTCCAGTCCGCCGGGATTTCCGGGAACTGGTCGAGATGCACGGAGACCGCATCCGGATGACGGTCGAGCCAAGCCTCTTCCATGGTGAAGGGCAGCATCGGCGCCAGCCATTTCACCAGGCAGTCGAAGAGATGGCGCACCACCTGCACGGAAGCCTTGCGCTTCACGCTGGAAGGCGCTTCGCAGTAAAGCGCGTCTTTGCGGATGTCGAAATAGAAGGCCGACAGCTCTACCACCATGAAGTCGAGCAGCGCGCGGGTGATGCGCTTGAATTCGAACGCGTCGTAGCCCGAGCGTACGACCTCATCGAGTTCAGCGAGCCGGTGCAGCATCAGCCGCTCCAGTTCAGGCATCCTATCCAGCGGCACCTCCTCGCCATCGTCGTGGGCGAGCGTGCCCAGCATCCAGCGGATGGTGTTGCGCAGCTTGCGGTAGGCGTCGATATTGGTCTGCAGCACGTTCTTGCCGAGCCGCTGGTCCTCCCAATAATCGGTCGTCACCACCCACAGCCGCAAGATGTCGGCGCCGGACTGCCTGATGACGTCCTGCGGCACGACGGTGTTGCCGAGCGACTTCGACATTTTCCGCCCCTCCTCATCCATGGTGAAGCCATGGGTGACGACGGTGTCGTAGGGCGCCCTGCCCCTGGTGCCGCAGCTTTCGAGCAGCGAGGAGTGGAACCAGCCGCGATGCTGATCGGAGCCTTCGAGATAGACGTCGGCCGGCCATTTCAGGTCGGGCCGGTCCTCAAGCGTGAAGGCATGCGTCGAGCCTGAATCGAACCAGACATCGAGGATGTCCATAACCTGCTGCCATTTCGAGGCATCGGGATTGCCGAGGAACCGCTCCTTGGCGCCGGCGGCGAACCAGGCGTCGGCGCCTTCTTTCTCGAAGGCGTCCATGATGCGCCGGTTGACTGCCTCGTCGCGCAGCACATTGCCGTCGGCATCGGCAAAGACGGCGATCGGCACGCCCCAGGCGCGCTGGCGCGACAGCACCCAGTCGGGGCGCTCCTCGATCATGGCGCGGATGCGGTTCTGGCCGGCGGCGGGCACGAAGCGGGTATCGTCGATGGCTTTCAGGGCGCGGCTGCGCAGCGTCGTGCCGTCGCCAAGCTCCTTGTCCATATAGACGAACCATTGCGGCGTGTTGCGGAAGATGATCGGCTTCTTCGAGCGCCAGGAATGCGGATAGGAGTGCTTCAGGCGGCCGCGCGCGAACAGCGCGTTGCGCTTGATCAGCTCGTCGATGACAGCCTGGTTGGCGTTGCCCTTCTTGCCATTGTCGTCGATGACGCGCGCCGCTCCACCCTCGCGGTCCTGGCCGAAGCCCGGCGCGTCCTTGGTGAAGAAGCCGGCATCGTCGACGGTGAAGGGGATCGCGGTGTCGATGCCACGCTGGCGAAGATCAGAGGCAGCATCCATCCAGGCGTCGAAGTCTTCGCGGCCATGTCCCGGCGCGGTGTGGACGAAACCGGTGCCGGCATCGTCGGTGACGTGATCGCCGGCGAGCATCGGCACGGGGAAATCGTAGCCGCCACCCAGAGCTTTGAGGGGATGCGAAAGCGTAAGGTTTTCAATCTCTTCGGCGCCAACGCTGCGAAGCCGATTCAGAGTGACCTTGGCCTTCGCGGCAGCGTCGTCCGCAAGCTTCTCGGCAAAGATCAGCTTTTCGCCGGGCTGAGGACCAAAGGCGTTCTCGGCCGCCGTAACCTCGTAGAGACCATAGTTGATGCGCGGCGAGTAGTTGACGGCGCGGTTGCCGGGGATCGTCCACGGCGTCGTCGTCCAGATGACGACGTTGGCATCAAGCAGATCGAGCGACGTCTGCGTCAGCTTGGGATCAAGGGCTGGCTGCCCATCCTTGATGTTGATGACCTGGCGAGCGAGGCTGACGACCGGAAACTTCGCCCAGATCGTGTCCGACTCATAGTCCTGGTATTCGACCTCCGCCTCGGCCAGCGCGGTGCGCTCGACCACACTCCACATCACCGGCTTGGAGCCGCGATAGAGCTGGCCGGACATGGCGAATTTCAGCAGCTCGCCGGCGATGCGCGCCTCGGCATGGAAAGCCATCGTCGTATAGGGATTGTCGAAGTCGCCGACGACGCCGAGCCGCTGGAATTCGGAACCCTGCACCTTGATCCAGTGCGCCGCAAACTCACGGCATTCCTGCCGGAACTCGTTGACCGGCACCTCGTCCTTGTTCTTGCCCTTGGCGCGGTACTGCTCCTCGATCTTCCATTCGATCGGCAGGCCGTGGCAATCCCAGCCTGGTACATAGTTCGAGTCATAGCCGCGCATCTGGAACGAGCGGGTGATGACGTCCTTGAGGATCTTGTTCAGTGCGTGGCCGATATGGATGTTGCCATTGGCGTAGGGCGGGCCGTCGTGCAGCACGTATTTTTCGCGGCCGACTGCGTCTTCGCGCAACTTGCGGTAAAGGTCCATGTCCTGCCAGCGCTTGACCAGCAGCGGTTCCTTTTCCGGCAACCCGGCGCGCATCGGGAAATCCGTCTGCGGCAGGTAGAGCGTTTTGGAATAATCGATCGTCTCGGCGGTCTCAGTATCAGTCATTCGTCTGCCATATGCGTTGCCGGCGGCAAAAGAGCCCGGGCGTTGAACTATCATGATCTGGAAAAAGCGCGAGAGGCCGCGCGCAAGATTCCCGGCGGCTCCGGCGGCGGTCAGACCGCCCGGAACACCGGGCCTGTAATTCGTATCGCAGTCGCGAATGCGCTGATAAAGTGCGTCATGACCGGGCTTTTAAACGAGGCCGGCCCTATTGAAAAGCCCGAACTCTGATGCTTCCTCCTAAGAGCATGTACCAACTGCGGTTTACATTTCACAGTTAGCGCGCCGGAAAGAACGAAATGTGACTCTGACGATTACTGAGTCCGAACGCGCCCTGCGACTTCGTATTTCAACGATGGCGGATCGTGTTTTCGGCAACTATGAAAGGGCGCAGCGCTGGCTGCGCAAGCGAAGTCGGGTGCTCAACGAGGCGCCCATCAATCTCCTACAATCCGAAACAGGTGCGATGCTTGTGGAAGAGGAACCCAACCGCATCGCCTACGGCATAGTCGCCTGAGCCATGCGGCTGCGCGCAGTATGTAACCTGCGACATCACATCGAGAAATCGAAGCGATAGGTCGTAGACACGCCGATCATGAACTGATCCCTGGAGCCGCGCTCCTTGACCAGGCTGGAATCGGCGGCCGGGCCTATCAGGCGGGAATATTCGCCGAACAGACTGGCCGTCATCGGCTCGGTCACCTTCCAGGTCACCGCGCCGCCCAGGCCCGCCGACTTCACCCCGCCGCCGGGATGATATTCGCTAAGTCCCGAGGCCAGGGACTCCTTGGCATCAACGCCGTAATAGGCGTCGAAATAGTCCGATGAGGCGAACGAAACGCGCGGTCCGGCCGAAATCCTGACGTCGGGCGTCACATCGTAAAAGGCGTCGGCGGCGATGTCGGCGACAAAACCGTTATGGGCGCGAATGCCGTGCCGCAATTCGGCGCGGGCACGCAGCCAATCCAAAGGATAGAATTCGAAGAAGCCGCCAGCCTCGCCGCCCCAGCGCACCGGGTCGAGACCCTTCAATTCGTCGGCGTCACCACCGTCGCGGGAAAACAGGAACTTGCCTGTCAGGCCGGCGCGGACGCCGCCATCGTCGATCAATGCCAATGAAATATTGTCGTTGCGCGAGGTGAAGCGCGCCGCGGGACCAGCCTTGCCGAGCGAGATGATCGGCGAGGCACTGAGCAGGTACTTCTTGCCGCCCTCGAAATTCGGAGCAACCATGCCGGTGGCGCCGACCGTCAGGTACCAGTCTCCGGACAGCCAGCCGAAGGTGCCCTCGCCGGCCTTGGCAACGCCGCAGGTGCCGAGCATGAATGCGGCCAAGATCGTCGGGACAGACCGCATCGTTACTCCATACGTCGAACGCATTGGCCGATACAACCAGCCTTGACTGAAGCCATGGCGCCAGTTCGGTAAAATTTGACTTAATATCCGCAACATCGGCAGCGTTGGCCGGCCTGTTCCGCGTTGCAGTCGATTGTTTGGCGCACCAAGATTCCAGATCAAGTGTTTGGAATACGATAGCAGTTGCCTCGGCAGGGGTTACAAACATTCGCGGACAAACATGCCTGCGTCGTGAAGAGCGCGGCGACCGGCGCTCAACCCCGCATTCCAAACCGGCCAAGCGTGAATCATATGCGGCCAAATTTCGAGACGTACTTTGACGTCCGCCGCGCCGGCGGCTTCGGCGAGCCGAGTTGCGTCAGACATCAGCGTCTCGGCCGAACCGGCTTGTATCAGCATTGGGGGAAATCCGCTCAGATCGGCGAACAAAGGCGAGATCAGCGGATCGCGCCGACCAACGCCATTGGGAACATAGGCCGTTGCCAGTTCCTCCAAATACGCCCGGTGGATGATAGGGTCGATTGCGTCCTTGGTTGATAGTGTCGCGCCGGACATCGAAAGGTCCGTCCAGGGCGAAACCAGCCAAAGACATCGCGGCAACGGCTCGCCTGCCGCACGCAATATACTGACCAGGCACATGGTAAGGTTGCCGCCCGCACTGTCTCCGCCAATCACGATGCGGTCCGGCGCGATGCCTTTGCCGCCTCAGAAAGCGCCATGCGGTGAGTGCGTCTTCATGTTGCGCAGGGAAAGGATGTTCCGGTGCGCGGCGATAGTCGATCGCGAGGGTGCGCATTCCCATTCCCCGACCTGCCTCGGTCACCATTCGACGATGACTTTTAAGAGAGCCGGAGCAGTAGCCACCACCGTGGAAAAACAGCAGAATCTTGTCCCTGTCGCTCTCAGGCGCCAGCGACCACTCTCCCTCGAGGCCATCGAAAACCACATGCTCGCATCGGATGTCCTCCGCGACTGGCCACACCGAACCGACTTCGTCGAGCCGTGCCCGGCGTTCGTCCCAGCGGACCGTTCGAGGCTTTGAGGTCAACAACCTGCGGACGGCGTTGATCTCCGTCAGATCGAGGTGTTCGTCCGCATCGCTCATTTTGCTTCCCTAGCCTCATCAAGCGTAGAAAACGGCATATAGCAGCAGCACACGTCATCGTATAAAGGGCCAATGCCAGCACTGGGAATTTTCGTTACACTTGCGCCGCGGCGAATACACGGGACGACGGGTCGCCCGTAAACCCGCTTGTTATCTTTTAGCACTGGCTCACCCCCCCATGATCGAATTATTCCATCTGGTATTTGGCCGCTTCGGGTCAAAAACGGAGGTCTAGCGGATCGCTCGGGAGTGTGGCGCTCACAGCCTGCTCGCTGGACGGGCAAGGCGATCGGCGCTACCGTCCGGAACAAAGAAGCTAGGCAACCTTGAGGGAGAAGGGCAATGACCGTGCACAGCGATGCCATGAAAGACGCCATTGGCCAGACGCGGGCGAAATGGGGATGGTTCGTCGCGCTCGGGGTGCTGCTGCTTGTCTTCGGCGGCATCGCCTTCGGCAATCTGTTCATCGCAACCGTCGCCTCGGTCTTTGTCGTGGGCTGGCTGATGCTGATGGCCGGCATTGTCGAAATCATCCATGCCTTCGGCGTGAAGACATGGGGCCGTTTCTTCTATTGGCTGCTCAGCGGCCTCCTCTACGCCGTCGCCGGCTTCTTCGCCTTCGACAATCCGGTCCTCGCCTCGACGGTGCTGACCTTCCTCCTGGCGGTCGCGCTGCTTGCCTCAGGCGTGCTCAGGGCCTGGGTAGGCTACAGCCACCGGCCGCAGCCGGGCTGGGGCTGGGTGGTCGCGGCCGGCATCATCAGCGCACTGGCGGGACTGGTCATCGCCATGGGCTGGCCGGTCAACAGCGTGTGGGTGCTGGGCCTGTTCCTGGCCGTCGACCTGATCTTCCAGGGCTGGAGCTTCATCGCCCTTGGCTTGGCGCTGAAGAGATAAATTCTGGTTGAGCATGATCTTAATCGGAAAACCGGTTCCCACTTTTTGCTTCGCTGACCTTCGGTTCGGGACCATGCTCTAAAAAGCTATGGCCGCGTCCAGCCCGGAAAGCGGCCTGACGCCGGCGAGCAGTGCCTTCGCCTCGGCCTCGTCACGCTTCATCTGGGCGACCAGCGCGTCAAGCCCGTCGAACCTCACCTCCGAGCGCAGGTAGCCGAAGAAGGACACGGCACAAATCTCGCCGTAGAGGTCGCCGGAAAAGTCGAAGACGAAGGTCTCCAGCAATGGCGCGCCATTGTCGTCGACCGTCGGCCGGCGGCCGAAGCTGGCGACGCCATCATGAAGCGAACCGTCGGCGCGGCGGAAGCGGACGGCATAAATCCCTTCCTTGAGGGTGGCTTCCGGCGAAAGCCTCATGTTTGCGGTGGGAAAGCCGAGTGTCCGGCCGAGCTGCTGGCCGCCGATCACCTCCGCCTCGACGGTGAAACGGTAGCCGAGCAAACCGGCGGCCTCGGCCACATTGCCCTCGCACAGCAGCGTGCGTATGCGGCTCGACGACACCACCTCGGCGCTTTCGTCACGAAACGCATCCACCAGCGTGACGCCGAAGCCGTGGCGCTCGCCGGCAGCCATCAGATAGGCCGGGCCGCCCTGGCGGTCCTTGCCGAAATGGAAATCGAAGCCGGTGACGGCGTGGCTTATGCCGAGATTGCGCTCGAGCACGCCGGTGACGAAAGCCTCCGCCGACAAGGCGGCGAACTCGCGTGTGAACGGCTGCTCGACCAGCGCCGCAAAGCCCAGATGCGACAACAGCCGTGCCTTCATCGGCGGCGGCGTCAGCACGAACAACGGCATGTCCGGCCTGAACACCTTTCGCGGATGCGGTACGAAGGTCAGCACCAGGGCGGGTACGCCTCGACGCTCCGCTTCGGCGCGCGCGCGTTCGAGCACCGCCTGGTGGCCGCGGTGGACGCCGTCGAAATTGCCGATAGCCACCACGCCGCCGCGCAGATGGGCCGGCAGCGGTGCGGTTGCGGAAATGCGTTCGAACATTGCCGTCATGGCTTGAACCTATTGCAGCCTGGGAATCACCGCGACCGGCCTGTAGCCATATTTTTCCAGGAAGGCCGCGAGCCTGGCCGGATCCGGCTGCAGCGTCTCACCGTAATCGCGGGCATGGATGCCGCCTGATACGTAGAGCACGTCGAAGCCATTGTCGGCCGCGCCCTTGATGTCGGTCATCATGCCGTCGCCGATGGCCAGAACTTGCGAACGCTCGACCGGGCGGCCGAGAATGACGGCGATCTCCTTCATGGCGACGTCATAGACCGGCGCGTAGGGTTTGCCGGCGATCAGCGTGCGTCCGCCAAGCTGTGCGTATTCGCGGGCCAAAGCGCCTGCGCACCAGATCATGCGTTCGCCGCGCTCGACGACGATGTCGGGATTGGCGCAAATGAAGGGTAGGTTCCTGGCACGCAGCCTCTGCAGAAGATCGGCATAATCTTCCGGCTTCTCCACCTCGTCATCGAACAGGCCGGTGCAGACCACGCCGGATGCTTCGAACTCCTCGACGAGTTCGACGTCGAGGCCCTCATAGAGCGTGAAATCCCGATCGGCGCCTATATGGAAGATCTTTCGCGGCCCTTCGGCGATCAGGTCGCGGGTAACGTCGCCGGACGTCACGACACGGTCGTAGGCGGCGGGAGGAACGCCGATGGCGTTCATCTGTGCCACCACGTCGGCGCTGCGACGCGGCGAATTGGTGATCAGCACGACAGGTATTTTCGCCGCGCGAGCAGCGATCAGCGCGGCAGCCGCCGCCGGGAAATGCCATTCGCCATTGTGCACCACGCCCCAGACATCGCACAGGATGGCTGAATAGGCTCCCGACAAGTCTGCGAGCGAACCGATGATGTCGGGCGAATCCGCCATGCCGTTGTCCCTGTACCATGATGCTTGCAAGCGCCGCGACCGACGGTCCGTAGCGGCCGGCCCGGATTAACCGAAGCGTTTCGCTCTGTCACCAGCTTTCGTTGTGCCCGCAAGATTGCCGCCCGGGGACGCCGGCGAGGACGTGTGGTTAACGGGCATTGAAAAACCGTGCCGACCTTGAACGTATTTTAGCAATCGGAAATTTAAAAATGCATGGCATCGTCCGGGAAAAATGGGGCGGGCGGGAATGCTGAAGGCAATAGTCGGAGAATTCCGACACGACAGACGTGGCAACTACTCGTTAATGACTGCAATCACCATTGTGCCGCTGATGGCCGGTCTGGCGCTCAGTGTCGATTACGGGGAGTTGCTGCGCGAAAAGCACGAAACGCTGAACGCACTTGATGCGGCCGGCCTCGCCGCCGCCCAGCAGATCGTTGCCGGCGCCAGCGACGACGACGTCAAGGCCTACGCCAAGACATTTTTCGAAACCAATCTCGCACGTATCGACCCGGCGAACACAGCGCTGACCGTCACGCTGCCCAACAACAATGCCGGCGGCGGCACCTTGAAGCTCTGCGCCGGCCTCACGGCGACAAGAAGGCAATCGATGCGCTGAAGGCGTGTTCGTCGGATTCGCGCTTCCGCAAGGATTCGGCCGACCCGAGCAAGCCTGCCAAGCTGTTCTGGAATGCAACCGGCGCGACGCTGTCCGACAATTTCAAGGAAATCGCCAACGAATTGTCGAACCTGCGCATCGTCGGCTGAAGGCGATGGGATTGGCGACTAAGGCAGGGGCCCCGGCGCACTGGCGCAAAGGCTCCTGCCGTCATGCCCTTGCGGGTGATGAAAGCATGTGGTGAGTGTCCCCACCCGGAGATGCGCTCTTGCCTGAACCCGCCAACCATCTTGCCTTCGCGCTGGTCTGCCTCGGTATGGTGCTGACGCCCGGCCCGAACATGATCTATCTGATCTCGCGCTCGCTGTCGCAAGGGCCGAAGGCCGGGCTGATCTCGCTGGGCGGCGTGGCGCTCGGTTTTTTGTTCTACGTGCTGTCGGCGGCGTTCGGCATCACCGCGCTGCTGCTCGCCGTGCCCTTTGCCTATGATGTGCTGCGCGTTGCCGGCGCGCTCTATTTGCTGTGGCTCGCCTGGCAAGCGGTGCAGCCCGGCGGGCGCTCGCCCTTCCAGATCCGCGAACTGCCGAAGGACAGACCGCGCAAGCTGTTCGCCATGGGCCTGATGACCAACCTGCTCAACCCGAAGGTGGCAGTGCTCTATCTGTCGCTGCTGCCGCAATTCATCAGCCCCGGCAAGGGCCACGTGCTGTCGCAGCTTCTGGTGCTCGGTGCCACGCAGGTCGCGATCAGCCTGACCGTCAACGCCATCATCGCGGTGACGGCCGGCTCGATCGCCATCTTCATCGCCGGGCGGCCGCTATGGCTGGTGATCCAGCGCTGGATGATGGGCACGGTGCTGACCGCGCTGGCCGTCAAGATGGCAACCGACGCGCAACGCTGATCGGTCCTACATCGGCCGCCTGACCTGCTCTGCCCGCTCCGGTTCGACCACCCTGCGGTAGAGATGCCAGGTCGCGTGGCCAAGGATGGGCATGACGACGGCAAGCCCGGCAAATAGCGGGATCGAGCCGATGACCAGCAGCACGGCGACCATCAGGCCCCACAGCGCCATCTGCAGCGGGTTTGTCAGAACTGCCCTTGCCGACGTCTCGATTGCCGAGACCGCGCCGACGTCGCGGTCGAGCAGCAGCGGAAAGGCGACGACGGTCGTCGCCAGCACGATCGCGGCAAAGGCGAACCCGGCCAGGTTGCCGAGCAGGATCAGCGTCCAGCCCTTGCTGGTCGTCAGCACCTCGCGAATAAAGCCGACAATAGAGGCCGGAGGCTGATTGCCGTACAGGCTGGTGTAGATCGATTGCGCGGTGAACAGCCAGAGCAGGAACAGTACCACCAGCATGATACCGATGACCGCAATCGCGGGCAGCGCCGGAGAGTGGCGCACGTCGAGCGCATGCCACCAGGATGTATCCATGCCGAACTCGCGCCGGCGGCTGATTTCGTAAAGGCCGATAGCGGCGAACGGACCGACCAAAGCGAAGCCGGACATCAGCGGATAGATGAGTTGGATGGCGTTCGAGCCCGACGTCCACTGCGTCAGGATCAGGCCGACCACCGGATAGATCAGGCACAGGAACACGTAGTGCGACGGCTTGGCCCAGAAATCCTCTACGCCGAGACGGAGCGCATCGAGCAGATCCTCGGTGCTGATGCGGCGCACCGTGGGCTGTACATGCATTCCACGTGCGTCCGCCATGACATGAAAGCCGGCCATAACCTTTCTCCCGTGGGTCGGGGCGGCCGCCGCCAGGATGGCCGCCCGTAGCTGCCACTTCTCGTATAAGCACTATGGTAGTCGATTTAGGGGTGATTGTCGCCAAGTCGATGGTCACGATGGTAAATCCCGGTTATAGATTTCCGACGCCACCATCGACGAGCAGTTCCGTGCCAACGACGAAGCTCGACTCATCCGATGCTAGAAACACCGCCGCCTTGGCGAGTTCCCAAGGTTTGCCCATCCGGCCGATCGGCACTAGCGCGCGTATCTGATCGCCAAGCGCCTTCTCGTCCGCTTCGGGCAGACCCAGCTTGCCCAAGGCCGGCGTCTCGGTCGGCCCGGGGCTGAGGCCATTGACGCGAATACCGCGCTCGATCATCTCACCCGAGAGGGTGCGCGCCAACGACAGGAGGCCAGCCTTGCTGGCGGCGTAGGCGCTACTCTGGGGCAGGCCGATATGGGCACTGACCGAACCGCACAGGATGATCGATGACGGGTTGGAGAACATCGGCAACAGGGCTTGGATCAAAAAGAACGGCCCCTTGAGATTGGTCTGCATCAGACGGTCATAGACCACCTCGTCCCAATCCTGCAGGGGCTGATGCATCACATCACCGGCGTTGATGTTCAGTATGTCGAGCCGAGGCCAGCACTGCGCGAGTTCGGCGGCAAGCGCACGCTGATCGGCGAGGTTGCCGGCATCATTCCTGATCACCTGCGCCAATCCGCCCAGCTCGCGCTGCGCAGCTTTCAGCCCGGACGGGCTCCTGCCAGTGATTGCCACCGTCGCACCCTCGGCCAGGAACTGGCGCGCGGTTTCGAGACCGATGCCACTGGTTGCCCCGGTAATGAGGGCATATTTGCCTTTCAAGCGACCCATGATTTGGCGACCCATGATTTGCCTTCCCAAAGACGATGAGAATGGCATTGTCGACACGATAGTATGCTTTGTATAGTAGGCACCGAATGGGTACTAAAGGAAATAATTTCATGGCGCAGGCAAAAGCCATCGAGGTGACGCCAGTCGAAGGCGGAAATGGCACGACCGATCGTTGCCCGATGATCGATTTCGTCAATCTGGTTTCGGGAAAATGGGCCATTCCCATTCTTTATCGCCTGATCGTCACCGGTTGTCCGATCCGCTTCGGCGAGCTCCAGAGGGCCGTCGCACCGATTACGCAAAAGGAGCTCACGCGGCAGCTGCGCCTGTTCGAACATCGCGGTCTGGTCTATCGGAGGGTCTATGCCGAGATGCCGCCGCGCGTGGAGTATGAGGTAACGCCGCTGGGTAGAACCTTGCGTGGCACGCTGGATTCGCTGGCCGACTGGATGCGTGTCAACGCATCCCACCTGATCACCTGACTAATCGGGCACAGATTGTTTGCCCTGCCCGGCCAAAGCCACGGGCGGTCACCGCGCGGCACCACACTTTGGCGCCGCGCGGCTGAGATGCGTGACAAAAGCTAGGCAGCGAAACGATCGATCACTTCGGCCAGCGGGACATGGCCAAGACAGGCACCCGAACCCGCCGGCTTTTCGCCACCCTCGATGGCCTGTGCGTATCGCACGGCCGGATCGGTTTCGATGCGGCGGCGGAGCGCCGCCAGTTTGGGATAAGCGGCGCCGTCGACCGCCTGGTGGAACTCCGCCCAGCGCGCCACGCCGATCAGCGTGGTATCGGCAAGCGTCAGCCGGCCGCCGACCAGGAAATCCGTGTCGAGGATCATCGCCTCGAGCTGGTCATGGCGGTTGGTAACGACCTTGCGGCCGAAATCACGCAAGGTCGCCAGCAGCACCGGTTCCGCCGATTCCATTTCATATGCGGCGCAGAGCGGGGTGAAGGCGGCGGTGAAACCGGTGTTCACGAAAGCCATTAGCTGGTGCATCCGGTCGGCCTCCGGCGAGCGAGGCTCGAAGCTGATACGGCGTTGCGTATCGCGGGCTTCGAGCCAGGCGGCAATCGCCATGGTCTCGGTGAGCACCCTGCCTTCGTCGGTGATCAACACCGGCGTTTCCTGGCGGCCGTTGATACTGGCATAGGCGTCGTTCTTCATCTCAGCGAGCATGTCGACACGACACAGGCGGTAGGGCTGTCCGAGGCGTTCAAAAGCAGCGACAGGCCCCATCGAACTTCCCAGCGGGAAGCCGTAAAGGAGAATAGGTTCCATTTCTTTCTCTCTTCCATGTTAGGGGTCACGCTGCGCAGCGAAACTTGACCCTAAACGCTGGTCGCCCCATGTAAATTACGCACTATTCTGTAACCAGGTCCCGCCATGAAAGATGTCGTCTCACGCTGCCCGATCGAGGAGACCATGCGTGTGCTCAGCGGTCGCTGGCCCACCTTGCTGCTCTATTATCTCAAGGACGGTACCAAGCGCTTCAGCGACCTGAGGCGTGACAATCCGACAGTGTCGCACCGCATCCTGGCGCTCGAACTACGCAAGCTGGAGGAAGCCGGGATCGTGCGGCGAACAGCGCATGCCGGCTATCCGCTACACGTGGATTACGACCTGACGGAGCCCGGTCTCAAGCTTGTGCCGCTCATCGACGCCCTGGGCGATTGGTGGGAAGAGACCGAGGACGATCGGGCCAGCCGGGCTATATCGCCGGAAACCAAACTCGTGGCGGCGGAATAGCCGACCGGCGATCACCGCGCCGCCAAGAACTGCCGGCGAGAGCCAGCGCTCCAAGCCGTTCATACATTAGATCCCGCAAGACCAAGGCGACCGGCTATGAGGCGCGCCATTGTGGCCGGCCAAACCGGACAACGCACGGGCCATCCAGCACCAACTCCTGTAGCATGGCTCGCCAATCCCGATCACCTGACCCGCCGTTCGATCTCATTGCCCGATCAGATCGGCTTGACTATGCTGGATGGCTGTCGCTTTCGATTCTGACGTGAATGAAGAGCCTACTTATCCTCTTGAAGTTTCTCCTGAGACTTTGCCATTTGATCGTCCCCAAGTTCCATATTGTGCATCGTTGCAATCAACCATTCATCATGATCCCGCGTCGCCACTAAGCTGATTAATCCGCGCCGACGCGGCCATTCGTTTCCCATCGGATCGAGCGCGCCAGTCATGGACCACCGCAGGTCGAGCGTGGCAACATCAGGGCGAACAAGCTTGTTCCGCACGCTTTCGGCGGATAGATGGCTGTGCTTGAACATCTTCTCAAAAATTGGGGCATGGAACTGCTCGATCTTGTCACGTCCAGTCGCCTGCATACCGAAGACGTTTGTAAACTCGGCATCTGCCGCGAATACGGCGGCAAAGGCGCGAGCATCGTGACGATTCCAAGCTTCGATCAGCCTGTGCGCGACACTTTCCACCCCTTCAGTTCGGACGTTGCCCGTAGCCATGCTGATCTCCTGTCATATAGTTCGGTTGCCATACTATATGGGCACCATATAAGTTTGGAAAGATGGATAATCAGCCATACACGCAGTCTCTGCTTCTCTATGCTTATCAATCGTCGGCGAGCGCTTTGGTCCAGGTTCTCCGGGAGAGCGGCCATTCGGCAATCAAGCCCAAATACGGCGCTGTATTCGCCAACATCGACGCGGAAGGAACCCGACCCAGCGTCCTCGCAGAGCGTGCTGGCATTGGCAAAGCATCGATGGGTGAGTTGATCGATGAACTGGAGCGCCTCGGTTATGTTCGGCGTTCGCATGATCCGAACGACCGACGGGCCAAATTAATCGTTGCAACTGATGCGGCGCTTGCGGTGATCCGGACCGTCCACGATTTCAATCAGCGTCTCGAAGACCAATACCGAAGGCTGCTTGGTGCTCAGGCGTACGAATCGCTCCGGTCGTCATTGCAAGCGATATCCCCCAGAGAAAATTTGCAACCGAGGATACCTCCCCAGCGCTAGAGCGGCGGACTTTCATGTGAGTCCATACCCTGCGGCTGCGAAGTAATTTCTGCATTCTGTTGGAGAGAAGAGATTGCAGAT
>NZ_JAMYSY010000067.1:0-24383 GCF_040322175.1 Mesorhizobium sp. M0185
GCCGAGTGGGGCTGAGATCCGCCCCCACCTGCGCCGTCTGGTGCGGGCGATCCGGATCAACTGGCCGAACATTCGAATCCTGCTCCGCGGCGATAGCCATTATTGCAACCCGCAGGTCATCGACTGGTGCCGCGCCAACGACGTCGACTTCATCTTTGGCCTCGCGCCCACCACGACCCTGCGCAAGCATGTCGCGGATCTGGAGGCCAGCACGACGGCGCGCTTCGAAGCGTCGGCCAAGACAGGCAAGGTCCGCAGGTTCAAGGAGTTCGTTGACGGCGCCGCTAGTTGGAGCCGCGTCGAGCGCATCATCGCGCGGGTCGAGGCCGGCGCCCAAGGTGGCGATATCCGCTTCGTGGTCACCAACCTTGCCGGTGGGAAGGCCAAGGCGCTCTACGAGGATGTCTACTGCCGGCGCGGCGCGGCCGAGAACCACATCAAGTCGTGGAAGACGCATCTTGCCGCCGACCGCACATCCTGCACCAGAGCGACGGCCAACCAGTTCCGGCTATTCCTGCATGCCGGTGCTTACTGGTTGATGTGGGGCTTGCGGGCCGCGATGCCGAGGCGCTCGAGCTTTGCCGTCGCCCAATTCGACACGCTGCGATTGCGCCTCATCAAAATCGCTGCGCGGGTGGTCGAGATGAAATCGCAAATCCGCCTGCACCTGCCGACATCGTGCCCCGACCAGCGCATCCTGCGCATCGTCCTCGATCGCATCCCCCAACTCGCGACATAACGATGGGGGCAGACGCCCCGAAACGAACCCGTCGACCGCAACCTGCAAACCCCCGCCTGACATCACGACGGAGCAATCCCGGCGCCTGACGAGGCGCGTGGAAAAGCACCGCAACGGCGACCACAACGTCGCTTCAGGCCGTCAAAAGCTTATCGTGTGCATCAAGGCGGCTAGAAGCGCGCCGGCAGCCTGGCGGGGGGCTTGGGGTTAGACTGCCGGCGCACGCCACTCATGAAGAGCGGCCCCTTTTTGCGGTTCCGACACCAATAGTCAACCCGGCAGCGTCTGGATGCCCGCTGTGCTCTTTTCAGAGCGGCTCGCGATGCCGGCCATGTCGGCCGATCCTGCCTAGGATGGGGGGCCACTCTCGTCGGCCGAGTTGATGCTCCAGCCAATATCGCCTTGCCGACCAGCATGGGTTCGCCGTTAGCAATCCATCCTCGCGAGCCAATGCTATCGTGCACGTGTCGCAGCACTCCGGGCGGCTATATCGCCTAAGACAGCATGACGAAGCGTTCCAACTTCCTGTTCGGCGAGCCCGTGTGCAGTTCCTGACTCGGACAGTGGACGAGAATTCTCTTGGCGGTACTGCGCCAGAAGGCATTCGCGTCCAACGGAATCAAGCGACGACTATCAGCCGCAAACGTCACATCACAAGAACGGTCTTCCACCCATTGCAGATTATCCGACTGATCAGGCGGCGTCCGATATGTCCGACTCTGCCTCAAGAATTCCCACAGGTATGGACAGCGATCTCGCTATCCGATTCCGATAGCCCTTATTGTACTTTAGACCCCGCTCGATGTTTTGGATTTCCTGAGCGGCAAGCCCGCACGCGACCGCGAGGTCCTCGATTGAATACCCAAGGTGCTCACGATAAGCGCGGATGATGTGGGTCCCCTGCGACATAGCCGTCAAGACTGGCTCGGGAATGCGCGAATCCTTCATAAACATCTCCAAGAAGATGGGAGCGCCTGACAAATCGGGAGATTTCCTCCCCGACCCTGGCGCACACCCAGCAAATCAAAAAAATGGACGTCCATTCGGCCGGACCGGCCTCATCCATGGAATGGGCCACTTGAAATTGGCAGCCGGGTCGGAATATGGCGGCTCACCTGCTTTTGATCAAGTTCTAAGAACCTGCCCGCCATGAGATGGCCTGATCGGCTGTAGCGCATTCGACCTGCGATCCTACACGACTCATTCTCCCCGATGGCTTTCTTGAACAGCAACTCGAACTCTCACTGACGCCTCCAGTGGCTATTCGCGGCACCGTCCACCCAGCCTCGCGGACGCTGATACCTTCGACCAATTTCCACCGCCGATGCAGCGAAGATGGACAAGCATCGCTACCTATAAAGGTTCACAATCACTCGACCGTGACCGATTTTGCGAGATTGCGCGGCTGGTCTACGTCTGTGCCCATGAAGAGCGCCGTGTGGTAGGCAAGAAGCTGTATCGGCAGCGAGAAGATCATCGGCGCGATAATCTCGTCGACAGCCGGCAACACGAGCGTGTGCATGGTGTTGAGTTTCGATGCGGCTGCCCCTTTTTCATCGGTGATGAGGATAATCCGCCCTCCACGGGCAGCCACTTCCTGCATGTTGGAGACGGTCTTGTCGAAAAAGCGATCATGGGGCGCGATGACGATCACTGGCATGTTGTCGTCGATCAATGCGATCGGACCGTGCTTCAATTCACCCGCCGCATAGCCCTCGGCATGGATGTAGGAAATCTCCTTGAGCTTCAGCGCACCTTCCATCGCTAGCGGGAAACTGGTGCCACGGCCGAGATACAGGACGTCACGACACTTTGACAGTTCGCGCGACAGGAACTCGATCTCCGGCTGGATGCTGTTGAGTACCTGGCCCATGACGCGCGGCACTTCGGCGAGGCTCCTGACGAGCGCCTGCAGCTCGTCTTCGGTTACGGTCCCGCGGGCTCTGGCGGCGCCGATGGCGAGTGCGGCTAGAACCGCAAGCTGGCAGGTAAACGCCTTGGTGGAGGCGACGCCAATCTCCGGTCCGGCAAGGATCGGGAAGACCGCATCGGCCTCCCGAGCGATGGTCGATTCGCAGGCATTGACGATAGCGCCAATTTTCAGCCCACGCTCCTTGCAGTACCTCAACGATGCGAGCGTATCAGCGGTTTCGCCGGACTGCGAAATGAAAAGAGCCGCGGACTGCGGCGACAACGGGATCTCGCGGTAACGGAATTCGGACGCAACGTCGATTTCAACCGTCAGGCGCGCAAAGCGCTCGAACCAGTATTTTCCGATCAGTCCGGCGAGATAGGCGGTCCCGCAGGCCGAGATCGCCAAGCTCGGGATCCTGGCGAAATCGATGCCAGAAACCGTGTCGGCGCGATTCTCTATGATGTTGCTATAGTGACGGAGAGCATGGGCGATGACTTCGGGCTGCTCGTAGATTTCCTTCTCCATGAAGTGGCGATGAGTGCCCTTGTTGGCCAGATCGGCCGCGGCCGTGGAGGTATGGCGCGGACGCTCGACGGGATGGCCGTCGAAATCGAAGATATGGGCGCCCGAATTGCCGACAACGGCCCAGTCGCCCTCGATGAGATAGGTAATTTCATTGGTGAAGGGAGCGAGCGCGATCGCGTCGGAGCCCAGGAACATCTCGCCGTCGCCGTGACCGATCGCCAGCGGTGGTCCGTTGCGCGCCGCCATGATGGTCGACGGATCATCTTCGAAGAGGACGGCAAGCGCATAGGCGCCCCTGACGCGTTTCAGCATGGCACGCATCGCCTCTTGCCGCCTCATGCCCTCCCGGCGGTGTCTTGCCAAGAGATGCGC
Organism: Mesorhizobium sp. M0185; assembly: GCF_040322175.1. Classification (NCBI taxonomy): domain Bacteria; kingdom Pseudomonadati; phylum Pseudomonadota; class Alphaproteobacteria; order Hyphomicrobiales; family Phyllobacteriaceae; genus Mesorhizobium; species Mesorhizobium sp. M0185. The sequence continues at coordinate 3,552 of NZ_JAMYSY010000067.1, forward strand.
GACGACCTCGGTGTCGGTGTCAGTCTGGAACTCGGCGCCAGCCGCCGCCAATTCGTCCTTCAGCTCGGTGAAATTCTCGATGATCCCGTTATGGACGACGGCGACACCGTCGGTAAAGTGCGGGTGCGCATTGCGTTCCGTCGAGGCCCCATGGGTTGCCCAACGCGTGTGGCCGATGCCGATGTTGCCGCTCAGCGGCTCTTCCTTCAGTCTCCTCTCGAGATTGACGAGCTTGCCCTCGGCGCGCCGGCGGTGCAAGGCACCTTCGGTGATCGTCGCAACGCCGGCGGAATCATAGCCGCGATATTCCAAACGCTTCAATGCGTCGACCAACCGATCCGACACCGGCTGTTGCCCAACGATGCCAACAATCCCGCACATGTTCGTCTTCCCATTCTTGCCGGCAGCTTCAGCCTACGCGAGACGGATACCCATCCGGCCGCTTTCATTGGGGGATCTTGTAGTAGTATTCGGTAATATTGGTACAATTGATTGTAGGGATAACTATCATCCACCCCATGGATGAGCCCCTGATCTAAACTTCTCGTTGCGCCTGACGCCCTCATGACCGAACGCAAGCCCACACCCCGCGGCACGAAGGAACAATCGGCCATGCGCGACCATCCCGGCTACGCACCTGACACGAAGCGCCGCCGCTCGTGATCACGCGGTGATCGGCATGATCACAAGCACTGTAGTTAGGCAGCATCAGCGACGCATGATCGGCATCATCATCATCGGCAGCGTCGGCGCCGTCGGCATGATTCACGTGTTCGTCACGTTGATCATAATCATCGTCGCCGCCGATCAAGTTTAATGCCTGCCGCTGTTGACGCGGCTTTCGCCGGTAGAGTTTAGCCCGCGATGGCCTGTCAATACGCTGTTGGTCGGCATGGCCGAAACCGAGAGTCAGGCGGCACAGGCCACAGAGCACGTTCAGCGACCGTTTCAGTCAGCGCCGGCTTTGTCGGGGTTCGTAACGTCATCAGGATTCTCGGGGCATGAATGCACTATCACGAAAACGTTGGTTCTCAGTGCTTCGTCCGTATTACTCAAACCCGATTCCCGCTGCGGAAGAACTAGGCGCGTGTCACGTCTTGTACAAGGCACAATAGCAGTGAGAAATGGAGATTGATGCCTGCGCGTTTTCGAATAAGACAATCACCAAGCTGTCACCCGAATTACATCAGGAACTGTCTATAGCCGCCGCCCATCAGGTAGCGGCCACGTTGGATGGCGCGACGCACCTGATCGCGAAGATGGCTACCTGGATGAGACCAATCTTCTTCGACACGGCGTCTCCCGAACACGGCAATGGCGATCTCCTGATGAGATGCTCCCGCAAGCGAGCCATCCAAAGCCTGGAGCACGATACGCAGACGCGCTCCGCGGGGTTCCGGCGGAAAGCAAGCAGCTGCCAGGCGGCCGCAACCATTGATGTCGTTCAGGAACTGAAGGGCAGCGACATGGAACTTCAGGTGCTGCGGCTGCACGATCGCGTCGACATATAGCCGCAACGGGCGGAGAACGGATGCACCGGAAAGGGCGATCTGCAGACTCCGGCAGTCCTCCCTCAGCAGCACGTGCTGCACGCCGGCAGGTGTCAGCAGGATGTCCTTGCAGCATGAGAGCGAAGAGAGATCAAGCGGTTCAAAATCGTGGTCGAGCCCAACCGGCTCCGCGGCCGCTCGTAGGATACGGGCGCAGTCGCGCGGATCCCAAAAGACCCTTGCCGACGTAGCGTCCGACTGTGGCGCGTCCGCGAAAAAGGAGGCTCCATTGTCTTAGGAAAGATGATCCTGTCGTCAACTCGATTATCTTCATGTCGGCCTGGGCTCCGACAATGCAGGCGGACGGTGCCATTTTGGCGTGGTCGCGCTGGAATTGTGGATTGCGCCGAAGAAACTCCCAGGCCCAGGCAGTGCGCGGCAATCGTCTGGCGTAGTGGTAAGCTTCGTGACGACGCCAGTCCGGCCAGCATTCAAGACCGACCGTCGCTTCCTTGGGCAGACCAGCATCCTTCACGGCTCAGGTGTCCACAATGCCGACGGGCCTAGAACCGGTTGCCACAGTACCGGTCCGCTCAGACGTCCCCTGCTGCGGATGCGCAAAAGGCTCGCGCGGGAAATCTCGAGAAACCCGGCCACCGCCTCCGTTTTGCCGACGGACTTGGGTTGTCCGATGCGCGACAATGGCCACGTCGCGAGGCGAAGGATCCGTTCCATGCGCGTGTCCGTCACCGTTACTATCCGGGTCAGATCCTTGGCCAAGCCGAACTCGATCATGCCCGCGAAGAGCTCGTAGGTTGCCTGGGCCAGTCCGCCCGCTGCCTTGGGCGCCGACGGAGGAAGATCGAGCGCGAAACGACTGCTCTCCCATATGTCGGCAGTCGAGGGCACGACGTCAGCACCCAGCAGCACCGGGAACGTGTCGCGCAACATTGTGGGTCCGGTGCTGGGCAAAAGACGCACGCAACCGCGAATTCGCCAGTCGGATCCCTTGAGGAGCAGATAGACAGGCTTCAGACCATCAAACGGGTCTGTTTCCATCTGGTCTTCGGTATCAACTTCCCAATCGAGCCTTTCCTTGAACACCCGAAACCTGAGCCCGTGCATCTCTTTGAGCTCGCTTGCGAACTCGTCGTAAAGGTCTGGTGTTATCAGCTGCATCATGGTCGCCTCCGTGCGGGATGTGTTCCCGCCATCGAAGGGCAAAGCCGGCAGCGATGCAGCCTGTAGAGGTTTACAGCTATCGTGGCCGACGAATCAGGATCTCGCCTGGCCGGAGGCAGCCAGTCGTGCAACGGCCTGGTTGATCGTCCGAACGCCAAGCTTTGCCTTGGCGTTTTCCAGATGAAAGGTCACGGTGCGCTTTGAGACGCCGAGAAGCTGGCTGATAACCCAAGCCGACTTGCCGCGCGCCGCCCATTTCAGGCACTCGAACTCCCGCGGGGTGAGCGTTACACCATCCACCACGCGATCGTCGGCGAGCCTGCGCCGGACATGGATATGAAAGTTGATGGCCACCAGCTGCAATGCTTTTTCGTAACGTGTCAGTGACCGCAACAGAGGCGGGCGGGACTCGTCGGAAGCAAAGGTCAGGGCAGCAAACCGGCCGCGATGATCATGCATGGATATCGTCAGGCCGCCGCGGATGCCAAACTCCGCCGCACTCTCCAGAATTTGTTGCTGCGAATTCGGCAGACAGTGCCGAGCGCGATCCACACCCCAATCGAAGGTATCCCAGCCTTGCAGCCCGCGCAGGATGACCGGATCAAGACTGTGGTACCGCTGTTGCAGATAACGTGATGTCCAGGATGAAGGATAGTTTGAGATCAATTGCGGGGCGTCGCCGGGGGCCGACGGGTAAGTGAAATAGGCGAATAGCGGAAAATCGAAGCCGGCTGCAGCGGATGCCATTGCCTCACGGAGATCGGCAGCATCAACACTTGCAGACAGTTGCTCGACGAAGTTCTCAAACACGCGATGCATTTGCGCTTTGCGTAACCTCCGTGATCGCTCGATGCCAGGCAGAGACCTTGTTTTAAACGATCCCGGACGGATACAGCGCGTGCCGAGAACCCCGTTAATCTGTTGAAACCCGTGATATTCTGACGTTGTCTATGAGCCGTGTGCCGCCGAGCCAGGCCCCGACAAGCAAGCGTGCAGGTCGGTCAAGGCTTGTCATGGGTCGCAGATCTGCCTCGTCGCGAAGTTCCAGGTATTCGACCTCGCGATAGCCCGCAGCCAGAATTGCTGCGCGCGCTTCGGCAAGCGTTGGCAGGACGGGCGAGCCGCGGGCAAGCCGCTCAGCCGTCTCGAGCAAGACCGATGATAGCTCGGGGGCAACAGCACGCTCTGCTTGCGAGAGCCGGACATTGCGCGATGATAGTGCAAGACCGTCGGCTTCGCGGACTGTCGGACAAGGAACAATGGTGATTGGAATATCCAGGTCCCGGGCCATACGCCTGACTAGCTGAAGCTGCTGAAAGTCCTTTTCGCCAAAGAAGCCGAAGTCAGCGCTGGTCTGCAGGAAGAGCTTGGCGACGACGGTCGCCACGCCATCGAAATGTCCCGGCCGGAAGGCACCGCACAGGCCCTCGCTGACACCGGACACCGAAACGGTCGTGGCGAAGGCCGCCGGATACATCTCCTCTGCGTCCGGCGCATAAAGCAGGTGCGCGCCAAGCGGTGCCAGCTTGGCGGCATCCTCGTCCTCGGTGCTCGGATACGCGGCGAGATCGGCCTGGCTGTTGAATTGCTTCGGGTTGACGAAGAGCGTCACGATCACCCGGTCGGCCTTCACGAGTGCCGCGCGCACCAGGCTGAGATGGCCCTCATGGAGGACGCCCATCGTTGGCACGACGGCAATCCTCAGGCCCTCGCGGCGCCATGCGGCGACGATTTGGCGAAGCTGGGCAACGCTCCTGACAATCGGCACGCTCACGCTGCTTCTCCGCTCTTGGTGGCGTCCCCGTCGGCGGGCTTGGGCGCATCGGCAAACACGTGCTCGGCGGCCGGAAACTGGCGCTCCTTCACTTCCCGCGCATAGGCCGCGATCGCAGCCGCAGCAGCCTCCCCCAGTTCAGCATAGCGCTTGACGAATTTGGGCCGGAAGTCGCCGAAGAGGCCCAGCATGTCGTCGACGACGAGAATCTGGCCGTCACAGGCGGCCGAGGCACCGATGCCAATGGTCGGGGTCGCCACCTCCCCGGTGATCCGGCGGGCGAGCGCCTCGGGAACCTTCTCCAGCACGACCGCAAAGGCGCCCGCTTCGCTCACCGCAAGCGCGTCGCGCCTGATGCGCTCGGCATCCCCGCCTCTGCCCTGCACGCGGTAGCCACCGATGGTGTTGATCGCCTGCGGCGTCAAGCCGACATGGGCCATGACCGGCACGCCGCGCGCGGCGAGGAAGCCGATCGTCTCTGCCATCGTTTCGCCGCCTTCGAGCTTGACGGCCGCGCAGCCGGTCTCGGCCATGACGCGCGCGGCATTGCGGAAAGCCTGCTCGGGGCTTTCCTCGAAGGAACCGAACGGCAGGTCGACGACCATCAGCGCCTGCTCGAGGCCACGGCGCACGGCCTGGCCGTGCGTGATCATCATCTCCAGCGTCACACCGAGCGTCGAGGGCAGGCCGTGGAGAACCATGCCGACGCTGTCGCCGACCAGCACCACATCGCAATGGGGATCGACAAGCCGGGCGACTGGCGTCGTGTAGGCGGTAAGGCAGACGAGCGGCGTCCCACCTTTGCGCGAACGAATATCCGGCGGTGTGATCGCCTTGGTGTCACCAAACGCACTCAATGGACCCTCCTTCCCCAACGTTACCAACCGCGGGTGTCGCGTTTGCCACATTTTTGTGCAAGTGCGAAGAGCTAAAAATGGCCGTGCAGCTGTGCGGTGTTGACGTGCGGACAGGCGCGCTTACACTTAAATCGATTCAGGCGCCCCCGAGCTGGCCAACCACTTTCGCGAACATGGACGATCAGGCAAAAGGACCCAGGAAAGACAGAGCCGCCGTCAAGGCCGACGAAGTCAAAGTGGACCTGATCGCCTTTGTCGTCGCCGTAAACGACAGTGAACCCTGTGTGCTCACCATCGGCCAGGCGGACACCCTTCCCTCCGGACCATTTGCGCTTGAGCACCGATCGCTGCAATCCGGTTTGAGGGGGTGGGTCGAGCAGCAGACCGGCCATCCGCTGGGGTATATTGAGCAACTCTACACCTTCGCGGATCGGGATCGCATCGGCGCCGAGCGCCAGCAGCGCGTCATCTCCATCAGCTATCTCGCATTGACCCGCAAGGAACAGGCAGCTGGCTCGCCCAAGTGCGGCTGGCAGAGCTGGTATGAATATTTTCCATGGGAGGACCACCGCTCCGGCACGCCTCCGGTCGTGCTGGACGTTCTGCGACCGCGCCTGATTGAATGGGCAGACGGCGTCAGCGACGCGGCCACGCGACGTGAACGCTGGCAGCGGGCGACGATAGCCTTCGGCTTCGACGACCGCCTTTGGAACGAGGAACTCACGCTTCAACGCTATGAGTTAGTCTACGAAGCAGGCCTGGTCCAAGAGGCCGGAAGCGGACGGGACGCGACGCTGCCTCCGCTGGTGCCCAGCAAGTCTATGGTCGCCGATCATCGCCGCATCGTGGCGACCGGCATTGCGCGGCTGCGCTCCAAGATCAAATACCGGCCGGTCGTCTTTGAGCTGATGCCGCCGGTCTTCACGCTTTTGCAGCTGCAGCGAACCGTGGAGGCGCTTGCCGGCAGGCTCGTGCGTAAGCCGAACTTTCGCCGGCTGATCGAGCAGCAGGAGCTGGTCGAAGAGACCGGAGAGGCAACCGCGGAGACCGGCGGCCGGCCAGCGAAGCTTTACCGGTTCCGCCACGCCGTTCTCGACGAGAGGGTCATCGCCGGGACAAAATTGCCGCTGGCGCGGGGTTGACATCGCTTATACTCACAGCAAGTATATGCTGGTTATTTTCAACTAGAGTATAAGCTGGAGGGGTCGATGAGCGCCGTGCTGCCTGCGACCGCGTTTCTCTACGAGCGCGTCCGACGAGTGATCCCGCCGATCGAATGGCCGGCTTTCGTCGAGGATATCGAGGCGATCCTTGCACTGAAGCGCGAGCGCAACGCCATCATCCTGGCGCACAACTATCAGACCCCCGAGATCTTCCATTGCGTGGCCGACATCGTCGGCGACAGCTTGGCACTGGCCCGCACGGCTGCGACGATCGAGGCGCAAGTCATCGTGCTGGCCGGCGTACATTTCATGGCCGAAACGGCCAAGCTGCTCAATCCGCAAAAGACGGTGCTCATTCCCGACCTGCGGGCAGGCTGTTCGTTGGCGGAATCGATCACGGCAGAAGACGTGCGCTTGATGCGCCAGCGTTATCCCGGCGTGCCGATCATCACTTATGTCAACACGTCGGCCGAAGTGAAAGCCGAGTCGGATATCTGCTGTACATCCGGCAACGCCAAGGCGGTCGTCCAATCCCTTGGCGTTCCCCAGGTGATCATGTTGCCGGACGAATATCTGGCCCAGAATATCGCCGCCCAGACCGATGTGCAGATCATCGCCTGGAAAGGGCATTGCGAGGTGCATGAGCGCTTTACACCGGCCGACATCCGCGAGTTGCGCGAAAGCCATCCCGGCGTGATCGTGCTCGCGCATCCCGAATGCCCGCCCGACGTCGTGGCTGAAGCAGATTTTTCCGGCTCGACCGCTGCCATGTCCGACTATGTCGAAAGGCAAAGGCCGGCACGTGTCGTGCTGATGACGGAATGTTCGATGAGCGACAACGTCGCGTTAGCGCACCCAGAGGTCGAGTTCATCCGGCCCTGCAATTTGTGCCCGCACATGAAGCGGATCACGCTTGCCAACATCCGCATGGCGCTCGAGCAGAACCACCATATCGTAACCATCGAACCCGGGATCGCCGGGCGCGCGCGGCTTGCGGTCGAACGGATGCTGGCAATTTGAGCGCCGATGTCCGCAGCATCTTCGGGCGGCCGATCATCATCGGCGGCGGCATCGCCGGACTGATGACCGCGCTTCAACTGGCGCCGGAGCCGGTGCTGCTTCTGTCCAGGACGCTGCTGGGAGCTGACAATTCGAGCACGTGGGCACAGGGTGGTCTGGCTGCAAGTTTCGGCGAAGACGACGATCCGGAACTGCACCTGGCCGATACGCTTGCCGCCGGGGATGGTCTCTGCGACACAGACGTGGCGAGCCGCATCCTCCAAGCTGCGCCCAAGGCGATAGAGGGGCTTGCGGGCTTTGGGGTTCCCTTCGACCGTACGTCGAAAGGATCACTGTGCCTCGGATTGGAGGCCGCACACAGCCGACGTCGCATCGTTCATGCGCATGGTGACGGCACCGGGCGTGAGATCATGCGTGCCCTGATCGCGGCTGTGCGTTCCACTCCGTCGATTGTTGTCGTGGAGGGCGTGGAAGCGCGCCGACTGGCGGTGCGAGAGAATGCGATCCGAGGCGTCTGGGCGAGCGGTTCGATAGGACCTGTCTTCTTCGGCTCACGGCGGGTCGTCCTCGCCACCGGTGGGATCGGGGGACTGTTTCTCGACACCACCAATCCTTCGGGCAGTTGCGGACAGGGCCTGGCGCTTGCGGCCCGCGCTGGAGCTGTCCTTGCCGACCTCGAGTTCATCCAGTTCCACCCGACCGCGCTTGACGGCCCGGAACGCCCTATGGCGCTGGTCAGCGAGGCCGTCCGCGGCGAAGGTGCTGCCCTGATCGACGAAACCGGCCAGGCTTTTCTCCAGAGCGTGTCAGGGGCGGAACTTGCGCCTCGTGATGTCTTGGCGCGCGCCGTCTGGAACCATCTTGCCAACGGCCACCGTGTTTTTCTCGACGCGCGGCAACGGCCTGGCCCGGAATTTGCTCGACACTTCCCGACAATCGCATCAGCCTGTCGTGGAGCCGGCATCAATCCCGCGCGCGATCTCATCCCCATTCGTCCGGCCCAACACTACCACATGGGTGGCGTTGCCGTGGACGGCTCCGGTAGGACCTCCGTCAAGGGGCTGTGGGCCTGCGGCGAAGTCGCTTCGACAGGACTGCATGGCGCCAACAGGCTCGCCAGCAATTCCTTGACCGAGGCCGTCGTGTGCGCGCGCTGGGTCGCTGAAAGTGTCGCCGGAACGCCTGCTCCCAGAACAAAGCCTGCGTTTGCGGACGTTTACCCATCGCCCGCGCCGACACCCGTGCGTGTTTTCCTGTCGCGCGCACTCGGCATCGTCCGGGATGGTGAAGGTTTGAAAGCAGCCGCATATGCCTTGTTGCCGCTCGCCGAAAGCAAGGACGCGGCCTCGGATCCGGCGGCTGTCGGGCTAATGATCGCGGTTGCCGCCCTGTTGCGCGAAGAAAGCCGCGGCGCTCATTACCGGACAGACTTTCCTCATCATGCGACTGTCGCCCGACGGTCCGAAATCACCCTCGAAGCCGCCTTGGCCGCTGCGCGGGAACTCGGACACTCGCCAAGCCTCGAAGGGGCAAAGTGATGACGCTCTCACCGCTTCCCACGGTCATGCTTGAGCCGCTTGTAAGGGCAGCTCTTCTTGAAGACCTTGGCAGAGCCGGCGACTTGACCACGGAGGCCATCGTGCCGAAGGCACACCAAGCGGGAACCGTGCTGGCGGCGCGCCAGTCCGGAGTTGTCGCCGGCCTCGATCTGGCGATGCTCGCTTTCCGCTTGATTGATCCTGATGTCGAAATTTCGGTGGAGCGGGCAGACGGCTGCAATGTCATGGATGGAGAGGTCATTGCATCAGTGGTTGGCCCTGCCCGGGCCATTCTCACAGCCGAACGGACGGCACTCAATTTTTTGTGCCATCTGAGCGGCATCGCTACAGCAACGGCATCGATCGTCGCTGCGGTTCGTGGATATGGCGCGAAGATCGTCTGCACGCGCAAGACGACGCCCGGATTGCGGGCAGTCGAAAAATATGCCGTGCGCGCAGGGGGCGGATCCAATCACCGCTTCGGCCTCGACGACGCAATTCTGATCAAGGACAACCACATCGCCATCGCAGGCGGCGTTCGCCCGGCGCTCGAGCGAGCACGAAGACGGGCCGGTCATCTCGTCAAGATCGAAGTCGAGGTCGATACGCTGGCCCAGTTGGAGGAGGTACTTGGCTTCGCTCCCGATGCGGTTCTGCTCGACAACATGTCCCTCGCCGATCTTCGCCGCGCCGTCGCAATCGTTGGCGGCCGTGCTATCACCGAGGCTTCTGGCGGGATCGCATCCGATACAGCGCGAGCGATTGCCGCGACCGGCGTTGATCTGATTTCGGTCGGCCGACTGACCCACAGCGCGCCGATCCTGGATATCGGCCTCGACTATTGGGGCTCATGATTGCCTGAGGAACGGACAGGATCGAATCAACTGTCCTTTCCGATCGTCATCAATCAGACAGCAAAGCAAGGCAGAACCGGAGGAACAGCATGGACATGCAAACAGCCAGTCCAACGCAGACATCGCCACAGGCTCAATCCCCTGACCCTGGAGCGTGGACCCTGGAAAAGGCTCGGGCACTTCACGATGCCCCCTTCAACAATCTCCTCTTCCTCGCGCAAACCGTGCACCGCCAGAATTTCGATCCCAACAAGGTCCAGCTCAGCCGGCTGCTCAGCATCAAGACGGGCGGATGCCCGGAGGATTGCGGCTATTGTAGCCAGTCGGCGCATCACGAGACCGGCCTGAAGGCGTCGAAGCTGATGGAGGTCCGGCGCGTCGTCGCCGAGGCGACCAAGGCGCGTGACGCGGGCGCCACCCGCTATTGCATGGGTGCGGCCTGGCGAAACCCCAAAGCGCGCGACATGGATGCGGTAGTGGCCATGGTCGAAGGCGTCAAGGCGCTCGGTATGGAGACCTGCATGACGCTCGGCATGCTCGATCTTGAGCAAGCCTCTCGTCTGAAACAGGCGGGCCTCGACTACTACAACCACAACATCGATACGTCGGAACGCTACTATAGCGAGATCATCAGCACGCGGAGCGTTGCCGAGCGGCTCGAGACGCTCGAGCACGTTCGCCAATCCGGCATCAAGGTCTGCTGCGGCGGCATTGTCGGCATGGGCGAGGAGCCGGTGGACCGGATCGGCATGCTGGTGACGCTGGCCAACCTGCCGGAACATCCGCAAAGCGTTCCGATCAACATGCTGATCCCGATCGCCGGCACCCCGCTTGCCGACGCCAAGCCCATCGAGCCGATCGAATTCGTGCGCGTGATCGCGCTGGCGCGCATCATGATGCCGAAATCGCATGTCCGACTTTCGGCCGGCCGCACCGCCATGACCGACGAGATGCAGGCACTGTGCTTTTTTGCCGGCGCCAACTCGATCTTCGTCGGCGACACGCTGCTGACGGCGGACAATCCCGGTGAGGACAAGGATACATTGCTCTTCCGGCGCCTCGGCATCGAGCCGATGGAATTCGAGGCGCAATGAACGGGGCAACGCTTGCCCGCTATGACGCGACCTTGCAGGGACTGGCGCGCAAGGACCGGCTGCGGACGCTGAAGCCGCGCGCCGGGCTCGACTTCTCGTCGAACGACTATCTCGGGCTTGCCGCCTCCAAAAGACTTGGCGAAGCGGTTGCGGCGGCGATTGCGCGGGGCACGCCGGTTGGCGCCACCGGGTCGCGGCTGTTGCGCGGCAATGCACCGGAACACGAGCAGCTCGAGGCAGACGCGGCGGCATTCTTTGGAGCCGACCGCGCGCTGTTCTTCGGCAGCGGCTACATCGCCAACTTCGCTCTGCTGACGGCGCTGCCGCAGAAGGGCGACCTTTTGATCCTCGACGAACTCGCCCATGCCAGCATGCATGAGGGGGCACAGGCCGGACGTGCACAGTTCGTGCTGGCCGCGCACAACGACGCCAACGCTGTCGAGGATGCGATCACGCGTTGGCGCGCCGAAGGCGGCATGGGGCGCGTGTGGATCGTGGTCGAAAGCCTATACAGCATGGATGGCGACCGCGCGCCTTTGAAGAGCCTGGCCGCGCTTGCCGATCGGCACAACGCATTCATCATCGTTGACGAGGCGCATGCCACCGGCGTCTGGGGACCGGACGGCCGGGGGCTGGCCGCCGCTTTCGAGGGCCGCGACAACATCGTCGCGCTCCACACCTGCGGCAAGGCGCTCGGCGCATGTGGTGGGCTCGTGACCGGGCCGAGGACACTGTGCGAGTATCTGATCAACCGTTGCCGGCCATTCATCTACGCCACCGCGCCATCGCCGCTGATGGCGGTCGCGGCCCGCGAAGCGCTCGCAATGCTCGCCGACGAGCCTATGCGCCGTGTTCAGCTGCATGAACGCGTTGCCCTCGCAGGCCGCCAACTGGCCGATCGCTGCGGCGTGATACCAAGCGGCTCGCAGATCCAGCCAGTTGTCATCGGCGACGTCAGCCGCACCATGGCAGTGGCGGCGCGCCTGCAGGGCCGCGGCTTCGACATACGCGGCATTCGTCCGCCGACCGTGCCCGAGGGCACGTCGCGGCTGCGCATCTCACTGACGCTCAATATCGGCGAAGCCGACATTTCCGCCATGGTCGAGGCGCTCGTCGAGGTGTTGGCCCAGACATGACCAGAGGCGACATGGCCAAGCGCATCGTCATCACCGGAACAGACACCGGAATTGGCAAGACGGTGTTTTCGGCCGGGCTTGCCGGCCTGCTTGACGGTTTCTACTGGAAGCCGGTGCAATCGGGCCTCGACGGCGAGACCGACAGCGAGGCGGTTGCGCGACTTGCCGGGCTGCCGTCGGGGCGCGTGCTGCCGGAAGCCTACCGCTTGAAGAGCCCGCTTTCGCCGCATCGTTCGGCCGAAATCGACGACGTTTCGATCGAGGCTGCCGATCTTTCGTTTCCCGTCCTGCCGACGCCGCTGGTCATCGAGGGCGCCGGCGGGCTGATGGTGCCGCTGAACCGCCGGACAAGGTTCATCGACATATTCGAGCAATGGCAGTTGCCGGTCATTCTGTGCGCCCGCACCGCGCTCGGAACAATCAATCACACCCTACTGTCGATCGAGGCCCTGCGGGCGCGCGCTATCCCGCTGGCTGGCATCGCCTTCATCGGCGATGAGATGACCGATACGCAACGGACGATCGTGGAATTCGGCGACGTGCCGCAACTCGGCAGGCTGCCGCACCTCGATCCGCTGACGGACAAAACGCTGAGACAAGCGATGATTGCCGGCTTCGACCTCGCTTTGATTGCCGGAGACGAATGATGTCGCAATCCCGTGTGTGGCATCCCTTCACCCAGCACGCGCTCGAGCCGGCGATCCCTGAAATCGTCCTGACGGAAGGCGCCTATCTCCACAAAGCCAATGGCGCGCGCATTCTGGACGCCATTTCCTCCTGGTGGGTCGTTACACATGGCCACCGCCATCCCCGCATTATGAAGGCGATCGAGACGACCGCCTCGAGCCTCGACCAGATCATCTTCGCAGGTTTCACGCACGAGCCGGCCGAACGCCTGGCCAAGGCGCTTGTCGGCCTCGCTCCCGCCGGCCTCGACCGGGTGTTCTATTCCGACAGCGGCTCGACCGCCGTCGAAGTCGCGCTGAAGATGGCGCTCGGCTATTTCCGCAACATCGGCGCGCCGCGCTCGCGCATCGTGGTCATGGAGCACAGCTATCATGGCGACACCATTGGCACCATGAGCGTCGGTGCCCGCGGTGTGTTCAACGCCGCCTACGAACCCTTGCTGTTCGAGGTCGACACCATTCCCTTCCCTGCCGCCGGGCGCGAACAGGAAACGCTGGATCGTTTCGAGGCCATCAGCCGCGACCGGCGCGCCGCCGCGCTGATCGTCGAACCGCTGGTGCTTGGCGCCGGCGGCATGCTGATGTATCCGGCATCGGTTCTGTCCGAATTGAAGAGGATCACTGAGGCCTCGGGCACGCTGCTGATCGCCGACGAGGTGATGACCGGGTGGGGGCGTACCGGAACCATGTTCGCCTGCGAGCAGGCGAACATCTCTCCGGACATGCTGTGCACCTCGAAGGGCCTGACCGGTGGCGCAATCCCGCTGGCCGCCACGCTTGCCACGGATGCCATCTTCCACGCTCATTATTCGGCGGATCGCAAGAATACGTTTTTCCACTCGAGTTCCTACACGGCCAATCCGATTGCCTGCGCGGCAGCACTCGCCAATGTCGAGATCTGGCGTGACGAGCCGGTGGCCGAGCGGATTGCCACCCTGAGCGCGAGGCAGGCCGCCGGCCTTCGGCGCTTTCGCGACAATGCCAACTTCACCGACAGCCGGGCGATCGGCACGATCCTGGCTCTCGACCTGCGCGCCGGCTCTGCCGGCTATCTGGCCGAGATTGGACCTAAGCTGCGCGCGTTCTTCCTCGACCGTGGGCTGCTTGTGCGCCCGCTCGGCAATGTCCTTTATCTCCTGCCGCCCTATTGCATCACCGGCGACGAGCTCGATCGGCTCCATGACGCCATCGAGGAGACCGGCGAACGTTTCGGTTCGAGGCCATGAGCAGGTCGTCGCGCCTTCTCGGGTTTGGCCATCATGCGCCTGGGCGAAAGGTGGCGAATGCCGAAATCGAGAACAATCTCGGCCTCGAACCGGGCTGGATCGAGCGGCGTACTGGAATCCGGTCGCGCTTCTGGGCAACGGACGAAGACACGCTGTCTGGTCTTGCTGCCCAGGCCGGCGCCATGGCGCTGGCCAGCGCCGGCATTGCGCGCCACGACATCGGTCTGCTGCTGCTTGCCACCTCGACGCCCGATCACCTCCTGCCGCCCAGCGCGCCCCTGGTCGCACATCGGCTGGGGCTCGGCCGCGCCGGCGCGATCGATCTCACCGGCGCCTGCGCCGGCTTCATCTATGCGCTGATGTTTGCGGACGGGTTCACCCGCCTGCACGGCAAAGCGAGCCTTGTTATCGCCGCCAATATCCTCAGCCGCCGCATCAATCCCTCTGAGCGCGCCAGCGCCGTGCTGTTTGCCGATGCCGCCGGCGCCCTCGTGATCGGTCCGTGCGAGGATACTGATCGGGGGATTCTCGGTGCCTCCGTGGATTCGGACGGCTCGCGATACGGGCTGATCCAGATTCCCGCAGGAGGAAGCAACAAGCCGTTCCACGGTGACCTCGACCTCGCGCAAACGCGAATGACGATAACCGACGGCCGCGAAGTATTCGCCAAAGCCGTCGAGATGATGACCGATTGCTCGATAAGCGCGCTAGCCGCTGCCGGAGTGCGACCACAGGATGTCGACCGGTTCGTGCCGCATCAGGCCAATGCTCGCATTTTCGATGCGGTCGGACGAAACCTCGGCGTTGCCGATCACCTGATCGTCAAAACGATCGCCGAATATGGCAACTCTTCCGCCGCGACGATCCCGCTCTCACTGTCACTCGCCAATCAAGCGGAGCCGTTTCGGCCGGGCGAGAAAATACTCCTGGCGGCGGCAGGTGCGGGACTCAGCGGCGGGGCGCTCGTCGTCGGGATTTAGCATAGCGAAGCTGCTCAACATCAGGACTGGCTCCGTGAGATGAATAGGACAACGGGACCAATGCGAAAAATAGTCGCCGGCAAGCTGCACGGCATCCACGTCACCGAAGCAAACCTCAACTACCACGGTTCGATAACGCTCGACCCTGACCACTGCGAAGAAGCCGGGATCCTTGCCAATGGATTCGTGGAGACATGGAGCAAGACTTCCGGCGCGCGGATTTCGACCTATGTCATTCTGGGCAAACGCGGCTCGCGATGCTGCATCCTCAACGGAGCGGCCGCCCCCACCTGCCAGCCAGACGACCAGATCATTGTCTGCAACTCCATCTACCTTGACGAAGCGCATATCACCTCGCTGAAGCCGCGGGTCGTTACGTTCGTCATCAACAATGTCGTCGGCTTCTCGCCGATGGCAATACGCTGACGCGGACGGCGTTGACGATTACATCGGCAGGGGCGCTTCAGCAGAACTTTCGCCGGTTGATGGAGCAGCAGGAACTGGTGGAGGAGACCGGCGAAAGTGCTTTTGATACCGGCGGCCGGCCGGCGAAGCTTTATCGCTTCCGCCACCATGTCCTCGACGAAACGGCGGTCGCCCGGACAAAATTGCCGCTGGCGCGGGCTTGACATCCTTTATACTCAACGTAGAAATATACCCTTATAATCAATTCGATTATAACGAGAAATTCATTCGCACCGTCCGAACCTACGGTCTCGCTCGGGAAGCCCGTATGAGTGGATCGAAGTGATCTTGGAAATGAAACGCCCGAGGACGGGCTTTCAACCTTTGTCGTGAAGGAGGTGCCGCGCGAGTGGGCCAATGCCTTGCGGCAACGGTGAAGGCTGTATACCGCCAGTAAACACGTGCGTCAAAGTCGCCGTCGAATGTACAGTTCGTCCAAATGTGCGATACGTTCGATTTGTGCAAGTAACAATGGAAAAGTGTTGCATAAAAGAAACGTCTAATCATATAAAGCTGGCAAGCTAAACTTTAAACTTGCACAAATGAGCATCGCGGATAGCGTCCCACTGTGAAGCGTGCACTGCGATGTGCGTCTGTTTCGATCGTGGGGGGGGGCAAGACGGTCGTCAATTGATGTTCTTCCCTTTTTTATTGAGAGGCAAAAGTTGAAGCCGCAAGACGGCTGCTAGGTTGCGCGCATACGAAAACGCAACACATCGCCGTCCCCCCAACTTCATGTCTTCAACGCTCTTTCGGAGGCTTGCTGAGGGAATGCTATTGGGAAAGCCAGATATGTCCGCGTCGAGTGATCTTGGGGATGAAAAGCGCCAGACCGAGCTTTCAAGCTTTGTCATGAGGGAGGTGCAGCGCATTCTTGCTCAATGCGATGAGGCGAAGCAGGGTGACAAGGCTGCTGTTGCGCCTTCTGGTTCTCCTTCCAACGAATTGACCGTCGTGGCCGCCGAATTTCTTGGTAGGCTCGAGGCCGAAGCAGCGCGACGGCTAAACGCCCAGGCGGGTGAGATCGCTTCGCGACCACGGGCAGCCGATCATCCGCTCGGGCATCCGGTTCTGAAAGATTGCCCGAGAGAAGGCGCGCGCATTGCAGAATGGGCCGGTCCAGTTGCGGGGTCGACGCATCTCGAGAGACGTTTTGGAATACCGCGGTCCACTTTGTATTGGTGGCAGCAACACAATGATGTGGTTGCCTTTCGGAGAGGCTCCCGTAAGCATGTATTTCCCCTAGCTCAATTCATCGACGGCAGGCCTATGCCCGGAATCAGGCAGGTCCTTTCCTCGATCTCCGATCCCAGACTGGCTTGGCTGTGGCTGATCAGCCCCTCGCCTCTTCTCAAGGGTCGCGTCCCTATCGAATTGCTCAGAGAAGGTATGAACACAGAAGTTGTTACATCCGCCGCCCAGGCTGTTTCTCTGATTGAATCTATCTGACAATTGGCCGGATGCCGATGGCTGTCCGCGCATTATGTAAGTGCGCACAAGCAGATGTACCAATTGTGCGATTTGTGCAAATGTATAGCTGTTCAATTTGTGCAAGTAATACAATAGATTTAGTGGCAATAATGCAACGGATACTTCTATATATGGTTGGCAGACGGAATTTGAACTTGCACTAATTCGCTCAGCGAATAGCGTTCGAGCCGGGAAGGATGCATCGCGATGCGCATCTTTTTCGATCGTGGGGACAGGGAGCGGTTCGTCCATCGACGTCCTCGCCCTTTTCAAATCATTGAATGGAGATCAATTATGAACATCAAGAGCCTTCTTCTCGGCTCAGCTGCGGCTCTGATCGCAGTTTCCGGCGCCCGCGCCGCCGACGCGGTGACCGTCGCCGAGCCGGAACCGGCTGAATACGTCAAGATCTGCGACGTGTACGGCTCGGGCTACTTCTACATCCCCGGCACCGAAACCTGCCTGCGCATCGGCGGCTATGTCCGTTACGACATCAGCGCTGGCGACGTTGGCTCCTACGACGGGGCGCGGACCCACGACGTCCAAGACGGCAGCGACCAGGGCACCTGGCGCAAGAACGCCCGCTTTGACCTAAGGACTTGGACCGGCCAGGAAACCGAACTCGGTACTTTGAAGACATACACCGAGACCAAATTCAATTTCGGTAACCGCAACGCCTATTCGGGTCCCGACAGTCCCCAGAACTATGCCTTCAACAGGGGCATCACACTGAACTTCGCCTGGATCCAACTCGGTGGCCTTCGCGTCGGCAAGGACGAATCGGCCTTCGATACGTTTATCGGCTATGCCGGCAACGTCCTCAACGATACGCTCGTTCCCTACGGCGATTTCGACACCAACGTCGTGCAGTACTACTTCGACGCCGGCAATGGCTTCTCCGCCGTGGTATCGCTCGAAGAGGGTTCTGGCGTCGTCGGCACGATCGACAGCTACGTTCCGCATCTTGTCGGCGGCGTGAAGTACACGCAGGGCTGGGGCGCCATCACCGGCGTGATCGCCTACGACAGCAACTACGAAGAGGTAGCCGGCAAGGTCCGCTTGGATGTGAACGCCACCAACGAACTGTCGCTGTTCATTATGGCTGGCTATGGGACCGACGACAACCTAACCGATGGGACCTACGCTATTCCTGCCGGCGGTCGCGGCTTCTACAAGCAGTGGGGTGGCAACTGGGCCGTCTGGGGCGGCGGCACCTACAAGTTCAACGAGAAGACCTCTTTCAACCTTCAGGCGGCGTATGACGAGTGGAAGAACCTCGGCATTGCCGCCAATGTCGCCTACGATATCGTTCCTGGTCTGACGATCACGGCCGAAGTCGACTATCTCCACGCTGGCAAGTTCGGGGATGTGGACTTCTCTAACTGGACCAATGCCGACAAGAAGAACAGCGTCGGCGGTCTGCTCCGCTTCCAGCGCTCGTTCTGAGGATTGAAGAGCCCGTTGCCGCGTTCGGAGCGCTAACTGCGAGCCTAATTTGCGGCCGAACCATTGTGGTGAGGCTTGTAGAGGTTTTCGGCGAATTGCTTGATCACGGACCTCCAATCCGAGCATTTCGTCGATGAGAAGGGCGCCCTGTTCCCGGGCGCCCTTTTTTTAAGGGTTATCATCAGACTCTCTCCCGGGGGAATTGTGGGTAAGAAACAACGCATCGTCCTGCAGGCAGCTGTTTTGGCGTCTGCCTTTGGCTTTTTTTGCTGATCCTGATCCTGCAGATGGTCAGTTTTTTGGTTGACTAGGCACGCGCAAGCGGGATGAATCGCGCAGAGACACGCGGAAGTTTTTTTCGCCAGCGAAACCCCGACGACCTGATGGGGAGTCACGCCAGCAGGGTGGGGCGCCACGTCCAGTGCCACCGACCATGCGAGATGCCGATCGTTGGCGCGTCTGTCAGTTCGCGCGGCCATATTCATTCTGGTGCCGATCTGTTGCCTTTTCTGCTTTTCCCATGCGTTTTAGGCCGAGCCATTTGTGAAGCGGGCGGTCAATGGATCTGCGCCTCGCGATTGCATGCCGTTGCCTGGTTGATCTGGGCGGCATAATCCGAGAGCGAACGCTGCAACCGCGGTTCGAATTGCGCGAAGTTGAACCGGACTTCATCCGCCGTCAGGAACTGGTGGGTTGCGCCGGGAAAGCCGGCGACCATCACAAGGTCGCCTTCCTTGACGCCTTCACAGGCTACAGTAGCCAACTCTTCGGCCGGTAAGGCACATTGTCGCGCGCATATGGCCGGGAGGAACCATCAGGAGCGACATAGGCGCGATAAAAGCCGAAGTCGCCTGTGTGGCGCGGCCACATCCAATTGTCCGTTTCGCCGCCGAAGGTTACCCATGCCGAGCGCGGGCGCATAGACAAGGCGCACGTCCTCGATTTCGAGCTTCTGCTGGAGATAGTAGGAGGCGCCGCCATAATAGGCCCCTACGTCGCAGCGGCAATTGGGCTGTCCTTCACATGCGGCGATCAGGGCCTTGCGGTTCGTGGCGAGCCGCTCATAGCGGGCAAACTCATTCAGCTTGTCCGAGACGCCCTTGAGCATTTCGGCGGTCACATCCCGCACGTCCTCGATCACATAGATTCGGCTGCCTGGCGCCGCGGGCAATTCTTCACCCAGGGCTCTTCGCCAGAAAGCCGTCTGTGAGATAGTCCTGGCCCTCCTTGCTGTGGTATTGGATGGATTCGAACACGCAGTGATGATTGGTTGCGACCAGCCCTTGTGGACTGACGAACGAGGCGGAGCATCCGCCCAGTGATACGATCGCGTTGAGCGGGTCAGCGTCCAGACGGCCCAGGTGGGCGGGATCGATCTGGAGCCCATCCGCGCGCATGGCCGCGCCCACTTCCGCAGTCTGGCCCGGCATCCACATACCTTCGTCCGCCGACGTAGCCGTGACCGTCCAGAGCAAGGCGATGGCAGTTGCTTTGGCCAAACATTTCAAATTCGAGTTCATGCTGACTGTCGCTGTCATCTTGCCTCCTGTTCTCCGCAGATTGGATTGGTGACTATCGGGATGGCCGGAGTCCTGGCGCCCGCGCGGCGGCCAAACACCGTAAGACCGAGTGGACCCGTTAACCGCAAGAGTCCTGATGGCGCTCACCTCTCATATTTGTCGCGCGCCAACGTTTGCGGATCACCCGCTGCACCGATCGTGCCAAATGAATAAGGCTTCAGTTACAAATGGTGAGCCTCCCCATCCATGTCCTATCTCCGACGTCTTTCACGTAAAAGGCTCGGTGCTTCCACGCTCGTTTGCTCTTCGCCCGTCCCTCTTCCGTCTTGACTAGCAGGAGCCTACGGCCTATCTCACTGCCGCGTTAGCACTCGCTTCTGGTGAGTGCTAACCACGCTCCGGCAACGGAGAACCGTTCAACATCCGCACCAGGGAAATCCAAAAATGGCAAAGTCGAATTTCCGGCCACTGCATGACCGCGTGGTCGTTCGCCGCGTCGAGTCCGAAGCGAAGACCGCCGGCGGGATCATCATCCCCGATACGGCTAAGGAAAAGCCGCAGGAAGGCGAGATCATCGCCATCGGTTCCGGCGCCCGTGACGAGGTCGGCAAGCTCGTCCCGCTGGACGTCAAGGCCGGCGACCGCATCCTGTTCGGCAAGTGGTCGGGCACCGAAGTCAAGCTCAACGGCGAAGACCTTCTGATCATGAAGGAAGCGGACATCATGGGCGTCATCGGCTGACACGCCCGCCGCCTTTCATCCGCACCATCCAATCTGAATTTCGGGCGAAATGCCCAGGAGTAAAAAATGGCTGCCAAAGACGTAAAATTCTCCCGTGACGCTCGTGAGCGCATGCTGCGCGGCGTCAACATCCTCGCCGACGCGGTGAAGGTCACGCTCGGCCCCAAGGGCCGCAACGTCGTCATCGACA